>NZ_JBFUGT010000016.1:0-81976 GCF_056402775.1 Rhodococcus sp. P3_B8 | reverse complement strand
GTCGAGGCCCGACTCCCGCAGCGACGTCAGAACGTCGCGCAACACCGGGGCGGCCAGATCGGTGGTGGTCAGATCGGCGAACCCGTGCCCGGCATTGCCGATCGGCGTCCGACGCGGCGCCACCAGAACAGGGACAGAGCTCATGCCAGCCAGTCTCTCACTCGGCCACGGGCGACCTTGCCACTGGCGGTCCGCGGCATCGACTCGATCGGCACCCAGCGGCGGGGCAGGGCTTCCTTCGTCAGCGTCCGCCGTGCGCGCGAACGGACCTCGCCGATGTCCGCGGTGCCGTCGAGCTCCACCACGGCGGTGACGGTCTCGCCGAGCACCGAATGCGGCGATCCGACGACGGCGGCCGCGGCGATACCGTCGACCGTCTCGAGGATGCGCTCGACGTCCTCGGCAACCACCGTGGTGCCGCCGACGTTGATCGCGGATTCTCCCCGGCCGCGCACCGTCAGCTCGCCGTCGTCACCGAGTTCGGCCAGGTCACCGACGCCGAACCACTCCGGGACTCCGATCACGCTGTACGGCGACCGGACGTACAGCAGACCGTCGCGGATGTCGGCGTCGACGCCGTCGAGCAGCCGGAGCGGTTCGGGCACCCGGCGCGCCGCTACGAGGGAGAGTTCCGCGGCGCCGTAGTACTCGACGATCTCGATGCCGTCCGCCACCGCGCGGGCGCCGTCGTCCAGGGCGGTCCCGGCGACGATCGCCGTGCGCAGCTTCGGGGCCTTCCCCACCACCTCACGGAGAACGGCGGGAACGGCGTGCACCACCGTCGCCCGGGACGGGTCGTCGGTGACGCACGCCCCGCGCCAGAGTGCGTGCACGGCGCCGAACAGGTGCATCGTGGCGTGCAACGGGCCGGTGATCAGCACGTGGTCCGTCGCGTCGATGCCGGTGATCGCGGTGAAGGCGGGGAAGCTGTCGAACCAGGAGGCCGCGGTGCGCGCGAGCGGACGCGGGCTGCCGGTGGAGCCGGACGTCGCGACCAGCAGAAACGCGGACGGCGGAATCGCCGTGCGGTCCGGGCGCGCGTCGGGGTTCTCGACGATCACCGCCGTCCCCTGCCGCGCCGCCGCGCACACGCAGATCAGGGCGTCCGGGACCGGCAGCGTCGACGCGTCGTAGGCAGACGCACCCGAGCCGTGCTCGAGGATCCATCGGTCGATGGCACGGTCGAGTTCGGCGTAGGTGTAGGTGCGGTCTTCGAAATCGAGAGCGGGCTGATCGCCGGAGCCGCCGAGTTCGGAACTCACGTACGGATCAGGCCGGGGTACGCGCGATGCACGCTCTTGGCGACCACGGTCGCGACGACGACCTTGAGCAGGTCGCCGGGGATGAAGGCGAAGTTGGTGGTGATGGCGGCGCCGACACCCAGATCGGTGCGGAGCAGGAGTCCGACGGTGCCGAAGACGTAGATGACGACGATCCCGCCGAGGGCGTTGATCAGGAGACCGAGCGCGATCGGGTACTTCGGCAGGATCCGGGCGGTGAGGAGGCCGATGATCAGCGTCGCGGGAATCCAGCCGATGAGGTATCCGGCGCTCGGGCCTGCGAGCGCGGTCAGTCCGGTGCGGCCACCGGACAGGAGGGGCAGGCCGATGAGGGTCAGTGCGATGAAGACCGCGACAGCGGCTGTGCCCTTGCGAGCGCCGAGCACCGCGCCGGCGAGGATGACGCCGAGCGTCTGCAGTGTGATCGGCACTCCGCTGAAGCCGACCGTGATGGCGCCGGGCAGTCCCAGCGCCGCGATCAGTGCGGCGAAGACCGCGATCTGCGCCATGTCCCGCGCTGAAATACCGAGCCTCGACACCCGAGCACTCTCGACATCTGCCATGACGACTCCTCTTGCCTCAAACTTGAACGACGTTCAAGGTATCAGGTCGGTGCGGACAACGGTGCGGCAGACTCCGCAGCGTCGCCCTGGTCGGGCGTCGTGCGCGACCCGGCCCGCGCCGCTCCTATTCCCGCCGCGACCACGAAGCAGATACCGGCGACGGCCGCGTGGTCCGGAATCTGGTGCAACACCACGAGCCCGATGATCAACGCGAACGCCGGTTCCAGACTCATCAGCGTCCCGAACGCGGCGGTGTTCAGCCGGCGCAGGGCGAGCATCTCCAGCGTGAACGGCACGACCGGCAGCAGTATCGCCAAACCCAGCCCGATGATCAACAGGTCCGGCGTCATCTTTCCGAGCATCGACGGCCCGCCCACCGCAGTCGCGACCAACCCGGCGACCGGCATGGACACCGCGAGCCCGTTGAGACCGGCCACCTCGTCGCCCACGCGCTGGGTGAGCACGATGTAGAGGGCCCAGCACGCGGCCGCGCCCAGCGCGAACAGGATTCCGACCGGGTCGACGCCGCCGGCCCAGGGTTGCGTCAGCAGCAGCACCCCGACGGCCGCCAGTGCCGGCCACTTCAGGCGACCTCGTCCGTGCAGAACAGCGACGCCGAGGGGCCCGAGGAACTCGATCGCGCTGGCGGTTCCCAGCGGGATCCGGTCCACCGCGGCCATGAACAGCAGGGTGACCGCCGCCGTGACCACTCCGAGCAGGACGCACGCGCCGAGGGACGAACGCGTGAACGCCTTCGGCCGAGGCCGCACGATCACGGCCAGCAACACCCCCGCCCATGCCAGGCGCAACCAGGCGGCGCCCTCGGCGCCGACGCGTTCGGACACGCCGACGGAGATCGCGAGTCCGCTCTGTACGCACAGCATCGAGGTCAGCGCCATCGTCGCGCCGACGTGGGTCGAGTTCCTGGTCATGCCTGCATTGAATGACACCTCGACCGTTCACGTCCACGTGACTTTCATGGACAAACCGTTCGGATATCGCGAACAATACGTGGGTGGATACCCGACGCCTCCATCTCCTGCTCGAGCTCTCCCGTCTCGGCTCCATGCGCGAGGTCGCCGAGACACACCGGCTGACCACCTCGACCGTCTCCCAGCAGATCGCCGCACTCGCGAAGGAGACGGGTGCGCAGCTCGTCGAACCGACCGGCCGCCGGGTGCGGCTCACACCGGCCGGTCGCCGGCTGGCCGACCACGCCGTCACCATCCTCGCGGCCGTCGACGCCGCCCGGCTCGACCTCGACCCCCACGCCGAGCCGGTCGGCACCCTGCGCGTCGGGGGTTTCGCGACGGGCATCCGGGTGTCGCTGCTCCCGGTCGTCGCCGAACTGGCACGCACCCACTCTCAGGTGGACGTGGTGATCAGCGAGTACGAGCCGGTCGAGGCGTTCGCGTTGCTCGCCGACGACGAACTCGACCTCGCCCTGACCTACGACTACAACCTGGCACCGGCATCCCCGGGCACCGCGCTCGAGGCCGTCCCGTTGTGGTCGACTCCCTGGGGACTCGGCGTCCCCACGCCCGCCGGGAACGGACCCGCAGACGTCGCCGCCTATGCCGGTTCGCCCTGGATCGTGAACTCCCGCAACACTGCCGACGAGGACGCCGTCCGCACCTTGGCCTCGCTCGCGGGTTTCACACCGCACATCGCCCATCAGATCGACAGCCTCGACCTCGTCGAGGACCTCGTCGCCGCCGGCTACGGGGTGGGTCTGCTGCCCGCCGACCGTCCCACGCGCAAGGAAGTCACGGTCCGCCCGCTCACCAACCCGAAGGTCGTGCTGACGGCCTACGCCGTGACCCGTCGTGGGAGGTCGACCTGGCCGCCGCTCCGGTTGGTCCTCGACCGCCTGGCCGCCGTCACCGGTTTCTAGCGGGAGGCCACGGCGGAAGCCGCATCCTTCAGGGTGCGGGCGGCGACCTGCAGTCCTTCGAGCTGTCCCAGTTCGACGTCCTCGTGTTCGATGTTGACCGCCATGTCGGGGTCGACCCGCTGCAGCGCGGCGAGGAAACGGGACCAGAAATCGACGTCGTGTCCGCGGCCGACGGCGACGAAGTCCCACGCCGAGTCCTCGGGCCACTTGTTGACCACGTGCTTGCCACCGAGTCCGGTGGGGTTCTGGTCGGCCGGGATCCGGGTGAACCGGTCGTCGAGAACACCGTAGATCTTGCAGTTCTCGTTGATCCGGGTGTCCTTCGCGGCGGCGTGGAAGACGAGGTCGCCGAGCCAGTCGACAGCGGCGACCGGATCGATGCCCTGCCAGAACAGGTGCGACGGGTCCATCTCGGCGCCGACGTTCGTCGCACCGGTCTTCTCGACCAGACGCTTCAGGGTCGGCGGGTTGAACACCAGGTTCTGCGGATGCATCTCGATCGCGACCTTGACACCGTTCTCACGGGCGAGCGCGTCGATCTCCTTCCAGAACGGCACCGCCACCTGATCCCACTGGTAGTCGAGGGAGTCGAGATAGCCGCTGTCCCATGTGTTCACGTGCCATGCCGGCCACTGGCCGCCGGCGTGCGCGGCGGGCAGCCCGGACATCGTGACCACCCGGTCCACACCGAGCAGGCCCGCGACCTTGATGGCGTTGCGCAGGTCCTCGGCGTCCTCGGGGCCCACCTCGGGATCCGCGTGCAGCGGGTTGCCGTTGCAGTTCAGGCCGGCGATGGAGACGCCGGTCTCGTCGAAGACCTTCAGGTACTCCTGCGGTGACACCTCGCCGGAGAGGAGTTCCTTGACGGGCAGGTGCGGGGTGGGCAGGAAGCCGCCCGCGTTGATCTCCGCGCCCTCGAGCCCGAGGGACGCGATGGTCTCCAGCGCCTCGCGCAGGCTGCGGTCGTGCAGGACGGCGGTGTACACACCGAGTTTCATGAGGGTTCCTTGCGTGGTGGGAAGAAGTTGCGGTTCAGTAGTTTTGCGGTTCAGGGTTGTGCGGTTCAGCCGATCTTGACGGCTGCTCCGTCGGCGCGGGCGGACTCCGCGACGGCGGTGACGATCTGCATGCCGCGCAGGGCGTGGGCGAAGGACGGCAGCGGGCCGAGGACGTCGATGCCGGCGATCTGGTCGAGGAACGCCCGGGCCTGGTAGGCGAAGAACTCCGCCTTGCCGTGGCCGACTCCGCCGGCATCCATCGGCAGGCCACCCTGGATGTACGGGTGCTGCGGTCCGATGATCACCCGACGCTGACCGTTCACGGTGCGGTCGAGGCCCTCGCTGGACACCGAGAATTCCGCGGCGCGAGCCAGGTCGAACGCCGCGGAGCCGGACGTCCCGAACAGCTCGAAACCGAGTCCGTCCGGAAGCTGGTGCGCGACACGGGAAGCGGAGAACGTGCCGACCGCGCCGTTTTGGAAGCGCGCCGTGAACGTCGCGAGGTCCTCGTTCTCGACGGGTGCCATCTCACCGGTGGTCTCGGCCTTGGTGTGGCCGTAGGTGACTCCGGCAGGCACGGGACGCTCCGTGATCACCGTGGTGAAGGTCGCGCCACTGATCTCGACGATCGGCCCGCAGACGAATTCGGCCATGTCGAGCAGGTGGCTGCCGACGTCTGCCAGCGCGCCGGTTCCGGGACCTCCGCGGTACCGCCAGGTGATCGGCGAAGCGGGGTCGAGGCCGTAGTCGCACCAGTAGTGCCCGTTGAAGTGGATGATGTCGCCGAGGCGGCCCGTCGCGAGTTCGTCGCGGATCGCCTGGATGGCCGGCGACCGGCGGTAGGTGTACCCGACGGTCGCGATCGTGTCGGCGTCCGCGGCGGCCGCGACCATGGCCTCGGCGTCCGCGATCGACCCGGCCAGGGGCTTCTCGCACAGCACGTGCTTCCCGGCAGCGAGGAGGCCTTCGACGATCTCCCGGTGCAACTGGTTCGCGACGACGACGCTCACGGCGTCGATGTCCGGCGATTCGGCGATGGCCTGCCAGCTGTACTCGGCCCGCTCGTACCCGTACCGCTTCGCGGTGTCGTCGGCGACTGCCTGGTTGGTGTCGGCAATCGCGACCAGACGCACGTCGGGGCGGTCGGTTCCGAACAGCGTCGACGCCATGCGATATCCGGCGGCGTGTGCTCGTCCGGCCATGCCGCCGCCGATGACGGCGACACCGATCGAGTTGGAAGTCATGAGTGGAAGCCTTTCGGTGTGATGTTGACCCGGCGGGAGTGCACGTCGGCTACCCACAGACACCCGCACGAGTGTGAAGACGCCCTCCGGCTAGTTCGGTCTATTTAACCGGTCTAGTACGACTACTATGAGCTGAGTCACGACACCCTGTCAACCCCCGCCCCGGCGGGCCGGCCAACAGGCCGCACCCCTTGACGAACGCCCCCTTCCTGCGCACACCGAATAGACTTTCACTGAGTATTAATTCAGTGAATAACAGTTCAGGAGGACGCGTGGAGGCCATCGTCGCAGGCGGAGGTGTGTCCGGGACCGCGACTGCAATCGCATTGCGCCGCATCGGTTTCGACGTCACCCTCTACGAAACACACCCCGACCCGGCAGGACAGGTGGGCTCATTTCTGAGTCTGGCATCCAACGGACTGCGGGGGCTGGAGGCGCTCGGTTGCCTGGACCAGGTGCAGCAGGCCGGTTTCGCGGTGCCCACTCAGCGAATGTGGTCCGGTACGGGCAGGCTGCTCGCGGAAGTTCCGCGCGGACGGCTGTCGGGGGATCCGCTGTTCAGCGCGACGCTGATGCGCGATTCCCTGGTCGAGGTGCTGCGGAAGTGCGCAACGCAGGCCGGTGTACGGATCGTCACCGGCCGCCGACTGGTAGCCGCCGAGCCCGTGGGCGACGGTATCCGCGCGCAGTTCGCCGACGGTTCCAGCGCACGCGCCGACCTGCTGGTCGGTGCCGACGGTCTCTGGTCGGCTACTCGGTCGGTCCTCGATCCGGGCGCGCCCCGACCCGTATACGGCGGGCTCTACAGCGTCTCGGGCGTCGCCGACGGCGTCCCGGCCGAGACCGGCACGTTCAACATGGTCTTCGCGCGCTGCGGCGCCTTTCTCCACATCCCGGCTCCGGACGGAACCGTGTGGTGGTCCGCGCAGGTTGCCGATCCCCGGCACCGAAACCGACAGATATCGGCGACGACCGGTGGCTCGACCGACTCGCCGAGCTGTACCGGTTCGAGCCGAAAGCGCTCGAGATCATCAGGGCGACCACGCAATTGCACCGTCCGACGCTCATGCACACGCTGGCCGAAGTCCCCATCTGGCACGACGAACGCGTCGTCCTCGTCGGCGACGCCGCCCACCCGGTCGGCGCGGGGCAGGGCGCCTCCATGGCCATCGAAGACGCCGTGGTCCTGGCTCGGGCACTCGCCGATGCCGACTCGACCGGGGATTGTCTCGCCGAGTACCACCGGCTCCGCCGCGCCCGAATCGGGAAGATGGCCAAGGCGGCCCGCACCAACCGCGACGCCAAGACCGTCGGCCCGATCGCGCGCCGGTTTCACGACCTCGTCATGCCGATCGCCTTCGGGCACCTCTACGAAAGGGCCACCACCTGGCTCTACACCCACGATCTGGGCACATGGCCCGCGCAGGCGGAGCAACCCCGGCCCGCCGAACACTGACGGCCGTCGCAGGTCAGGACACGCCCGACCGGGATCCTTCCATCGGCTCGGGCGCGGGCCCGGTGGTACGGCGCGCGACGAGCCGCGGGCGGAGGACGGTAGCCACCGACTCGGTCCTCCCCCGGTCCAGCCGCTGGATGACCGCATCCACCGCGGTGGCGGACTGCTCCCGCGGTTGCTGATTGACCGACGTCAGATCGATGTGCGCCAGCTGGGCGAGCACGCTGTCGTCGTATCCGGAGACCGAGACGTCTTCGGGGATCCGCACACCCCGGCTGCGCAGTTCGCCGATCAGCCCGATGGCACTGCGGTCGTTGGCCGCGATCACCGCGGTGGGAAGTTGCGACCGCCCGAGCAGAGTGCCCGCGGCGACCGTTCCGGCGCTGTCGGTGAAATCGCCCTCGACGACGTCGATATCGAGTCCGTGACGACGCATGGCACGGGTGTATCCCGACCTCCGGTCGGCTGCAATCGTGCCCGTACCACCGCTGAGGTGCGTGATCCGGCGGTGTCCCAGCTCCACGAGATGGTCGACGACCGTGCCGATCCCCTTGCCGTCCGCCGTCCGCACGACGTCGACGGCGCCGTCACCGACGCGGCGACCGACCACGACCACCGGTACCCGCTCCCCGAGCGTGTCGAGCACGTCGGTGCCGAGTTCGGTGCCGAGCAGGATCAAGGCTTCGCAGCGGAAATCGAGCAGCGTTTCGACGACTTTCGGTTCGGCGTGCGTGGGAGTCAGGGCGCCGAGCACCACCTCGTACCCGTGCTCGTCGGCGGCGGCGACGATGTACTCGACCATCTCGGCGTGGAAGCTGTTGCGAATATCCGCCATCACACCCACGAGGTGGGTTCGCCGGAGCGACATCAGTGCGGCCGTACGGTTCGGTCGGTACCCGAGCTCGTCCGCGACGTCGAGGACCCGCTTCCGCGTCTCCGCACTCGGCCCGGGAACACGCCGAAACACCATGGAGACCAATGCCTTCGACACGCCCACCCGGTCGGCGATGTCCTGCATGGTGACGGCCTGCCGGGGCATCGGAACGGAGCCGCCACTCCGGGCGTCGTCGCTTCGCATGTGCAGACCCTTTCGCTCGCCGAGCACGAGGCACACCCAGAGTATCCGACATAGACCGAAGTACTAGACCGGGCTACCTACCCGAACGCAGCTATCGCGCGGGCGAACGCGCGACGTTCGGTGTTACGGGCGCCGGCGAGCACGAGCGCTCCCTGCACGAAGCGGCGGAGCGGATCACAGAACACTGACCCGACCTGACATCCCGAACACCGGCGCCGATCTCAGCCAGTAGTTACTTCGACCGCTATTGGGAGTTCCTGCTCTACGGTCTCGGCGCGGTGGTGATCGCCGCGATCATCGCGTATCCGTTCGCGATGAACTTCGCTCACCGCGCGGCCACGCTCGTCGTCCGGTACGTCAGCCACGAGGCGATCATCGCCACGTTCACCGGCCTGGTCGTCGTCATCAGCGTCTGGGAGGGCGGCATCCTCGGCCTCGCCGTCACCCTCACCGTCACCCTCACCGTCGGACTCGTCGGAGGCCTGCTGTCGCGGGCGTTCAAGATCCACGCAGGCGTCCTGTTCATGGGGTACTACGTGGCAGTCCTCAGCGTCCCCGCCATCCTCGCCCTCTGACCGCGCCGACTACGCGGTGATCAGGTCGATGGCGACGGCCGCTCCCTGCGGATCGACGACCGCGTCGAGAATGGTCTTCTGCGTCTGGGTCAGGTGCTCGGTGCAGGCAGCGGCAGCCGCCGGCCCGTCGCCGGCGAGGATCGCACGGCACATCGACAGGTGCTCCGCCAGCGAGACGTCCAGACGAGCCGGGCGGGAGTGGGCGATGTTGCGAAGCCTCTCCGTGTGCGGCCGGAGTTCGGCAATCGATCGGGCCAGTTGCGCGTTCCGGGTGTGCGCGATCACGGCCTGGTCGTACGTTTCCGTGAGTTCGTAGAAACGATCTCGCCGGGACTCGGACGGGGCCTCCTCGGAGATCGCCCCGAGTGCGTCCGCTACCTCTTCGAACTGCTGCCGGGCCGCGGCGTCCCGGGCGACGGCCTCGGCGACCATGCGCGCGGCGGCCGCCTCGAGCAGGATGCGTAGCTCGAACAGGTCCCGAACGCTTTTGATCGAGATGGGAGCGACCCGTGCGCCCTGCCGGTCGATGAGCGAGACCAGCCCCTCCCCCTCGAGCCGAAGGAAGGCCTGGCGAACCGGGGTGCGAGACGCCGAGAACCGCGCGCCCACGTCGATGGCACTCAGCGACTGGCCCGGGGACAGGGACCCGTTCAGGATGTCCTGCCTGAGCTGCTCGTATACCTGCTCGCTCTTGCTCCCACCCGTCATGCATACATCCTAACGTTCGCAGTGGCATCCGTTAAGGTATACATTGATGCACACCATAGAGCAGGGACAGCATCCCGGAGTAGGCGTCCACCCGTGAACGACGTGCAATCCCCCGAACGATCCGTGCCGACGCGCACGGCCGCACTGCGTCGTCACGGACTCCGATGGTTCGCACTGATCGCACTCTCGATCGGCGGCTGGGCGGTCGGCGAGAGCGTCGGACTGACAGCGGCCGGACTCTTCTCGGCTCTGATCGTCGGGGCGACCCTGGCCGTCACCGGCTGGGGCCCGTCCCGCGTGCCCCGCCCGCTGGGGAAGCTTGCCCAGGGAGTGCTGGCGAGCGCGGTCGGGCTGATGGTGCACCGGGACACAATCGCCGCCCTGGGCTCGATGTGGGTGCCGGTGGTCTCGATCGCGGCCGCGACTCTCGCGCTCAGCGTGGCGGCCGGCGCCCTCCTCGCGCTGCACCGCGACGTGGACGCGGTGACCGGATCCCTCTCCATGACTGCGGGCGGCGCCACCGGACTCGTCGCGATGGCCCGCGAACTCGGCGGCGACGACCGGGTCGTCGCAGTGGTGCAGTACCTGAGGGTGGCGCTCGTCGTCGTGTCGATGCCGATGATCGTCACGTTCGGTTTCCGCGCCGATACCGGCACGGACACCGTGACAGGCACCGATGCCGGCGGGTCCGAATGGTATGTGGCCCTACCATTCCTGGCACTGTTCATCGTGGGCGGCACCGCCGTGGCGTCACTCGTGCGACTACCCGCTCCCGCGACGCTGGGTCCGCTGGCCGTGAGCGCCGGGTTCGAACTCGGCGGCTGGAGCGACGCGGTCGCGGTCCCGCCGATGCTGATGACGGGCGCGTTGATTCTCATCGGCTGGCAGGCCGGGCTCGCGTTCGACCGGGCGAGCCTGCGGGCGATCGGACGAATCCTGCCGTATGCGGCGCTGCTCACGCTGCTGGTCGGGGCGGCCTGCGCCGGCTTGGGCGTCCTCCTCTCCCACCTCACCGGTGTGAGCCTCCTCGAGGCCTATCTCGCCACCACGCCCGGTGGCCTGGCGGCGGTGCTGGCCGTCTCGGCGTCCACCGCCTCCAACGTCACGTTCGTCGCGGCCGCGCAGGTGTTGCGCCTGGTCATCATGCTCGTCACCACCCCGATCATGGCGAAGGCGTTTGCCCACTTCAGTTCTCGGCGTCGACGAGCGTAGTTCGGGAATCCTCTCCGGACACCCCGAGTGTCGTTGCAGTGTCTCCGGACTCGGGGTGCACCGGGAAGCGGGTTCCTCGAATGTCGGCGCATGGCATCTACCTCCGATTCTTGTCGGCAGCTACCGGGCTGCACGGTGGGTGGGTGTCGGATCGGTCAGCCGTAGACCCTCGAGATGAAGGCATCGAGGTTGTCGCGGACCCGCTCGATCCTCTCCTCGGGCTCGAGATCCTCGCGATACTGCCTGCCCAGCGCGGGCGACTTCTTCCGGCGCGCGTAGAGCGAGCACGCGAGATCGGCACACATGTAGGTGCCGATCGAGTTGCCCCGGCGTCCGGATTCACCCGACTTGCGGGCGGTCATCAGCGAGACGCCGCCATTGGCGTGCGTGGTCATACAGACCGTGCACATTTGCGCGCGGCGATAACCGCCCGTTTCGTAGCGCAGCGCGACGCCGACCAGACCGCCGTCCCGTGGCACGACCACATAGCAGCGGCCCGGAAACGACGGGTCACCCCAGCCGAGGAAGTCGAGATCGTCCCAGGGCCGATCGTCCAGGTCACGAGGGACGGGTAGACGCTTGGCGTCGCCTTTGGAGCAGTTGATGAACGACGACCTGATGTCGCGTTCGGTGACGGGTTCCATGACGAGATGAACTCCTTCTGTCGACGGGTTACAAAGCCACGTGACAATACGGACCGCAGTGAGGTCGAGCAACGGATTTTCGGAACGATCCCAGATCCCTCACTGCGGGAAACGAATTCGTCATCCCGGACCGGACCGCGCGACACCTGCGTGTATCGTGCTGTTTCCGGCTTCGAGGGGAAACGGCAATGGCGGCAGGTACACGGGTCGGCTCGCAGTTCGGGCAATACCATCTCAGGGCGCTGCTCGGCCGAGGCGGAATGGGGGAGGTGTACGAGGCGTACGACACCACCAAGGATCGCACCGTCGCCCTCAAGATCCTCGACGTCGACCTCGCGAAAGACCCCACCTATCAGCAGCGGTTTCGTCGCGAATCGCATGCCGCGGCCCGGTTGCAGGAGCCGCACGTCATTCCGATTCACGACTGGGGCGAAATCGACGGCGTGCTCTACATCGACATGCGCCTGGTCGTGGGACAGGACCTGCGTTCGCTGCTCCGCACACGGGGCCCGATGGGTCCCGCACACGCGGTCGCGATCGTCGACCAGATCGCGGCGGCACTCGACGCCGCGCACACCGACGGTCTCATCCACCGCGACGTCAAGCCGGAGAACATTCTCGTCACGGCGGGTGAGTTCGCGTACCTCGTCGACTTCGGTATCGCACACTCGAGTTCCGACCTCCGCCTCACCACCCTCGGCAGCGCTGTCGGCTCCTACGCGTACATGGCGCCCGAGCGGTTCGACAATGCGCCGGTCGATGCGCGCGCGGACGTCTACTCGCTGGCGTGTGTCCTCTACGAATGCCTCACCGGGTCCATCCCGTTCCCGTCCACCAGCATCAGCAGCGCGATCCGCGCCCACCTCACGACGCCGGTGCCCAGCCCCAGCTCGATTCGACCCGACGTGCCCGCCACGTTCGACGAGGTGATCGCCCGAGGTCTGGCCAAGGACCCCCGTGATCGGTACCCGACGGCCGGCGGCTTCGCGGCTGCCGCCCGGTCCGCGTTGACCGCTCGCGAGCGGAAGACCGAAACCGACATCGTGACCCGCCCGGAACCCTCGCCGGGCATGCGGTCCGAACCGACGCGCGTCGACGACCGCGGCCGTCCCCCCGTCTACCCGCCGACCGCGTTCCACAGCGGGCCACCCGCGCCACCCCCGGCGGCGCTGTACTACCCCGCGACTCCCTACGCCGCCCCGCCGCCGGCTCGACGGTCGGTGGCCGTGCCGGTGATCGTCACCGTGCTGGTGATCGCGCTGCTGGCACTCGGCGGGGTGGTCGGATGGCTCGTGCTGGATCGGAACACCCCGGACGCGTCCACTGACGCCGCCGCCACCAGCAGTCGGGTCCGCATCCCGGCCACGGAGGACGTACCCGTCACGTCGGCGGCGCCGACGACGGTCCCGCCTGCCGTGACGACACCCAGAACGACGACGGCTCCCCCGCCGCCGATCGCCGGCGAGGTGTCGGGCGCCGACGGGCAGGGTTTCCTGCCCCCGTCCGATGCACGGTGCAACTACACCAACCCGGCGGTGTTCGTCGGTCGCACCACGAAGTCTCTCGTCGTGGTCTGCGAGACCGGAGTGGGGCGCTATTACTACCAGGGCGTGCGCATCAGCGACGGCGCCGCCATCTCCGTCGACGACCCGATCTCGAGCGGTTCCGGCTTCGTGGCCACCGGCGACGGCGGCACCCAGTACCGGCTCACCCCGTCCGCCCTGACCATCGTCGGCGGCGACGGACGGATCCTCGCGACCGAACCGATGGTCGAGTCCGCACACCGCTGAACCGCCGTCTACGACGACAACGGGACGAGCGGTCGGAATCGGTGAGAGTATAGGGCTGTGAGCGCACAGGCAGAGCATGAGGAGAGACGTCGCCCGACCCCGGAAACTCCCTTGGGCTACCTCGAGCAGCTACCCGCCCTCGTCCTGCTCGAACGCCTTCCGGTTCCCGTCCTGGCGGTCGAGAGCGACGGCACCGTCGTCCATGCGAACAGTGCTTTCGAGGAGATGCTGGGTCATCCCGTCTCGTCACTGCGCGGACGTCCGGTGTCCGAACTCCTCGATCTGGACGACGCACCGACGGGTGCCGGCGCGGTCGAGCACCTCCGCGAGTCCGCCACCACACTCGTCGACCTCGCACATCAGGACGGATCCCGAGTGCGCGCACTCGTCAGCCGGCCCATCCTCCGCCGGCAGGACGATCCGGTGACCCTCGTCTGCTTCCACGACGTCACCGAACAACTGTGGAACGGCGGCCGGGCGCCCGGCTTCTGACCCCGCCCCACAGACGCACGGACATTTGCCAGCTTCACACGCAATTTGCCTGGGATTCCGGCGAAACCGTCTGCAAACAGCGCGGGAGGGATCGAGTGCGGGTTAGGTTGACTGCATGGCGACCGGCAAGAGCAAGGCTCCCGCTGTCGAACTGGAGGTCGGCGACCGGACCGTGCGGATCTCGCACCCGGAACGCGTCTACTTCCCCGCCACCGGTGCCACGAAGCTCGACCTCGCGAATTACTACCTGAGGGTCGGCGACGGGATCGTCCGCGCCCTGCGCGAACGTCCCTGCATGATGCACCGCTTTCCGGACGGCCTGAGCGGCGAGAAGGTGCACCAGAAACGGTTGCCGCACGGTGCACCGGACTGGGTCCAGACGGTGCGGGTGACGTTTCCGCGGTACAACCGTCACGCCGACGAACTGTGCGTGACGCACCCGGCGGACGTGATCTGGGCGGTGCAGATGTCCACGGTCGAGTTCCATCCGTGGAACTCGCGCCGCGCGGACGTCGAACGCCCCGACGAGTGGCGGATCGATCTCGATCCGATGCCCGAGTGCGGTTTCGATACGGTGCGGCGCGTGGCCGGGGTGGTGCACGAGGTGCTCGACGAACTGGGTGCGACGGGCTGGCCGAAGACGTCCGGCGGAAGCGGCATGCACGTCTACGTCCGGATCCGGCCCGACTGGAGTTTCGGCGATGTCCGGCGGGCCGCGCTGGCCTTCGCCCGCGAGGTGGAGCGCCGGGCCCCGCAGGACGTCACCACCACCTGGTGGCGGAAGAACCGCGATCCGCGCAAACTGTTCGTCGACTACAACCAGAACGCCCGCGATCACACCATCGCCAGCGCGTACTCGGTGCGGGGTGTGCCCGACGCGACCGTGTCCACACCGGTGACGTGGGACGAGATCGACGACGTGGACCCCCACGAGTTCACGATCACCACCGTCCCCGACCGCTTCGCGAAACTCGGTGACCTGCATGCCGGAATCGACGACGCCGTGTTCTCGCTCGAACCGCTGCTCGAGTGGGCCGACCGCGACGAGGCCGAAGGCGAATCGGATCCCGGTGGCGCGGAGGACTGATCGCGGACAACTGACCGAGGGCGTCCCCACAAAGCGACACGCGCCCCGACCGTGCGGCCGAGGCGCGTGTCTGGCATGCCGGACTCTTCCCTACCGTGGCGGCGGGGGCGGTGGCGGCGGAGGCGGTGGTGGGTTGGGATTGCAGAGTTGGCAGCCGTCGACCGGCGGCTTGGGAACCGGTGCGTGACAATCGTTCTGACATGGTCTGGCGCCGGCGATTTCGGCCGTCCCCACCAGTGAGATCGAGAGGGCTGCGAGGGCCGCCCCGATGGCAGCCACGATTCTGGCGGAAGTTCTGGAAGTCGACATGTGGGTTCCTCCTGTGAGCTGAAGAACGGTGTGCACCGTCCATTGAGCTTCGGCGAAACACATGACGGCGGCCAGGCACCCTGGGGGTGGAAATCGCACCCCCGCTATCCCATCCGGCTGATCACGTCCAGCACGTCGCGGAGCGCCGACACGGAATGCGCGGGGAGGAAAGCATCGCAGAGGGGCAGCGCGGCCGCCATCGATCCGGCGAGCGGCCGGAAGTCGGGATCACCGGCGCGGGGGTTGAGCCACACCAGTCGATGGGCGCGGCGCCGGACCCGGGTGAGGGCCTGCGCCAGGCGCGTCGGGTCGTCGCTGTCCCAGCCGTCGGACGCGATGACCACGACTGCGCCGCGCAGCGCGTTGCCGTGCGGGGACGCGAGCAGTTCGCTGACGCTGCCCGCGATGTGGGTGCCACCGAACCTGTCGTCCACCTTGTCGTTCGCCCTACGGACCGCGGTCTCGGCGCTGCGGTGGGCGAGCACGGGCGTGAGCCTCGTCAGCGACGTGGAGAACGCGAACACCTCCGGCCTGCCCGCGGTCTGTCGTTGCACCGCCGCCCGCATCAGATGGAGATAGATCGCGGCGTACGGCTGCATCGACCGGCTCACGTCGCACAGCATCACGATGCGCCGCGGACGGCTCCGCGGACGGCTCCGCGCGAGGACCACCGGCTCCCAGCCCGTGGCCCTCGACCGGTTCATGGTGGCGCGCAGGTCGATACGCCGGCCGCGGCGATGCACTTCGCGACGTCGGGTGCGGCGGGACGGCCACGCGGCGGTGGCCTGCTCCAGCCAGGACCCGAGGAGCCGGAGGTCGCCGGCGTCGAATCGGGCGAAGGGTTCGTCGGCGCGGGCCACGAGCCTGCTGGGCAGGGTGTCCGGCACGGCGGTGAGCGCGTCGTGAATGTCGTCCTCGCCGCTGTCGTCGCCGCCGGTCATCATCGGTCGTGTCATCCACGGCACGCCCTCGACGTCCTGCGCCTCACCGGGCCGGTCGCGACCGTCTCGGACACCGGCGAGGGCGGTCTCTCGTCCCGCAGCGCCGCGTCGCGCGTGCGGATCCACGGACAGCACGGCGTCCTCGAAGACCGCGGAGAACACCGCGTCGAACGACGCGAGGTCGTCGACGCGGTTGACCAGCGTCAGACGCGCCGACCAGTACAGCCGCGACCGCGAAGCCGGCGGCGACAGATGAAGTGCCTGCACGAACACCGCGGGGCCACTCGCCGAGACGACGACACCACGTGAGCGCAACCGGGCGACGAGTGCCACCGCGAACGCCGCGAGATCGACGCCCCGCAGGACGCCCGACGCGCTCATCGCCTGCGGCGGCCCACCACGAGGACGACCACGATCCCGGCGAGGATGGCAGCGAGGATCGGGGCGTACCGTTTCCACGCACCCGCACCGGACAGCGCCAGCAGGTCCAGCGGCGCCGGTTCGGCGGCAGGCCGGGCCACGGAAAGGTTCGTGGTGCCGGCCGCCTCGGGCTCGGCCGTGGGCTGGTCGGCGGGTCCCCCGGCGAGCTTCGCTTCCAGCGACTCCGCGAACTGCCCCATGAGTTTCTCCGACACCTGCTGGATCATTCCGCTGCCGAACTGCGCGAGTTTGCCGACGATCTTCATGTCGGTGTCCACGGTGACGCGGGTGCGGTCGCCGACCTCGTGCAACTGGGCGATGATCGTCGCGGACGCGTTGCCGGACCCGCGCGAATCCCTCCCGCGGGCATCGATCACGGCGCGATGCTCCTTCGGGTCACGCTCGACGAAGGCGGCCTTGCCTTTGAACTCGCTGGTCACCGGGCCGACCTTGACCTTCACCTTCCCCAGGTAATCGTCACCCTCCCGCCCTGTCATCTGAGCTCCGGGGAGCAGGGGAGCAACCTCCTCGAGGTCGCTGAGCACCTCCCAGGCCTGCTCGATCGGGGCGCTGACGGTGAACTCGTTGGCGATCTTCATGGCAGTTGCCTCTCATCCGGTGGCCAGGCCGTGCGCGTAGTCGGTGAATGCGTCCTGAACTATTGTGCGGTCGTCCGGGGTCTTCGCGAGGGCACTCAGGCTCTGGATCGCGTCGTCGCGCACCAGATCGGCCACTCCCAGCGCCGCGAGTGCGGACACCCAGTCGATCGTCTCGGCGATTCCGGGCGGCTTGTCGAGATCGAGTTCGCGGGCCCGGCCGACGAAGCGGGTGGCGTGCTCGATGAGGG
Source organism: Rhodococcus sp. P3_B8 (assembly GCF_056402775.1). Taxonomy (NCBI): domain Bacteria; kingdom Bacillati; phylum Actinomycetota; class Actinomycetes; order Mycobacteriales; family Nocardiaceae; genus Rhodococcus; species Rhodococcus sp. P3_B8. Next base: position 64,438 of record NZ_JBFUGT010000016.1, on the reverse strand, counting down.
GCGACGCCGCCACGGGCACCGTGCGGCGCACGATGGCGGCCGCCCGCGCCGGCTCCGGATAGTCGATCCAGTGGTAGAGGCATCGTCTGCGCAGCGCGTCGTGGAGGTCGCGACTCCGGTTGGACGTCAGCACGACGACGGGGTGCTGTTCGGCCGTGAACGTTCCCAGTTCCGGCACGGTGACCGATGCCTCCCCTAGGAATTCGAGGAGGAGTGCCTCGAACTCGTCGTCGGCTCGGTCTATTTCGTCGATCAACAGTACGGGCGGGGTCGGTCCCCGATATCTCACGCAATGGAGGATCGGACGTTCCAGCAGGAACTCCTCGGCGAACAGGTCGTCCTCGGTGAGGCCGTCGCCCCGCGATTCGGCCAGCCGGATGGTGAGCAACTGCCGCTGGTAGTTCCAGTCGTAGAGGGCTTCGTTCGCGGTGAGGCCCTCGTAGCACTGCAATCGGATCAGCGGGGCGCCGAGGACGGTCGCGAGAGCCTTCGCCGCGGTGGTCTTGCCGACTCCGGGTTCGCCTTCGAGCAGGAGCGGGCGGCGCAGGGCCGCCGCGAGATACAGGGCCGACGCGGTTCCGAAGTCCAGGAGGTAGTCCTCGGCATCGAAGCGCCGGACCACGTCCGCCACGTCCTCGAATGCCGCCGTCATACCGCTCCCGTCTCCTGCGCGAACGATGCCCGGCAACCCGGCCCGCAGAACCAGAAGTCGTCACCGCCGCGCCGTAGGTGGGCGGTGTCCCGCCCCACGACGACGCGCATCCCGCACACCGGATCGACCGCCTCGGTCACCGCCGCTCGCCGAGTCGAATCATCTTCGGGCGCGCGAAGTCCCGCGGTCCGCAGTTCCTGCACCAACTCGGCCGCGATCGACACCGCGATCTCCGCCGACGTCCGCGCCCCAATGTCGAGACCGACGGGGGTGTGTACCCGCGACCGTTCGGACTCGGTGAGACCCAGAGTGTCGAGGATGGCCCCACCGCGTAGTCGGCTGGCGACGAGCCCGACATACCCGACCCCGGCGTCGAGCGCCGCACGGATGACCTCCGCTTCGGGTCCGCCGTGACCGGCGAGCACCACCGCCGTGGTGCCGGAGAACTGCTCGAAACCGGCGTCGTCGTGCTCGACGGTGAATCCCAGCAGTTCCGCTATGCCCCCCAACGCCTGCGCGATCGGCGTGGTGCCGAAGATCCGCACCAACGGCGGTGGCAGTTGCGGCTCCAGGAAGATCTCCATGGCGCCGCCGGACAGGCACGGATTCACCACGACGGACGCGCCCGGAGTCTCGGGGAACTGCACCGCCCCGTCGGGAAGGACCCGCAGCAACACGCTCTCGTTGGTTGCCAGCGCGCCCAGGGCGGCCATGCGTACCGAATTCTGCGCGCACTGACCGCCGACGAACCCCTCGATCGTCCCGTCCTGCAGGAGGATCGCCTCGTCGCCGGTGTGGCTGGACGTGGGCGGCTGCGCCCGCACCACGGTCGCATGGACGAACGGCCTGCGGTCGCGCGCCAGTTGCGCCGCACGCTCTTTCAGATCCATCGGGCCTCCTCGCAGCCGACGGGCGACATTCAGATCGGGGGTGTCGCGCGGCCCTGCATGGCCTCCCACACCCGGGACGGGGTGAGCGGCATGTCGGCATGCCGGACACCGAACGGGGCGAGCGCATCCACGACCGCGTTCACCACGGCCGCGGGCGATCCGACCGTCGCGGACTCGCCGATGCCCTTCGCGCCGATCGGGTGATGCGGCGACGGGGTCACGGTGAAACCGGTCTCGAGCTTCGGGACCTCGAGCGCGGTGGGGATCAGGTAGTCCATCAGTGATCCGCCGAGGCAGTTGCCGTCCTCGTCGAACTCGATGATCTGCATGAGCGCCATACCGATGCCGTCGACGATGCCGCCGTGGACCTGCCCCTCGATGATCATCGGGTTGATGCGCGTGCCGCAGTCGTCGACGGCGAGGAACCGCCGCACCTTCACCACCGCGGTGCCGGGATCGACGTCGACGACGCAGAAGTACGCGCCGTAGGGGTACGTCAGATTCTCGGGGTTGTAACAGATCTGCGCGTCGAGTCCGCCTTCGATTCCCTCCGGCAGGTCGCCGGCGCCGTGCGCCCGCATCGCGATGTCCTGGATGGTCACCTTCGCCGAGGGATCGCCCTTCACATGGAATTCGCCCTTCTCCCATTCCAGATCCGCGACCGAGGCCTCGAGCATGCCCGAGGCGATGATCTTCGCCTTGTCCCGCACCTTGCGGGCCACCAGCGCCGCGGCCGCCCCCGACACCGGTGTCGACCGGCTGCCGTACGTGCCGAGCCCGAACGGCGTGTTGTCGGTGTCGCCGTGCACGACGTCGATGTCGTCCGGTGGGATCCCCAGTTCCTCCGCCACGATCTGCGCGAACGTCGTCTCGTGACCCTGCCCCTGGGTTTGCACCGACAACCGCACGACGGCCTTGCCCGTCGGGTGGACGCGCAGTTCGCAGCCGTCGGCCATGCCCAGGCCGAGGATGTCCATGTCCTTCCGGGGGCCGGCACCGACGGCTTCGGTGAAGAACGACATGCCGATTCCCATCAGCTCGCCGCGTTCGCGGCGTTCCTTCTGCTCCTCCCGCAACTGCTGGTAGCCGATCATGTCCATGGCCTTGCGCATGGTGGTCTCATAGTCACCCGAGTCGTACACCCACCCGGTCTTGCTGGTGTACGGGAACTGTTCCGGCCTCAGCAAATTCTTCAGCCGCAGCTCCGCCGGATCCATCTTCAGGCCGAACGCCAGGCAGTCGACGAGCCGCTCGACCAGATACACGGCCTCGGTGATGCGGAACGAGCAGGCGTACGCCACCCCGCCGGGCGCCTTGTTCGTGTAGACCGCCGTCATCGCGCAGTGCGCAGCCTCGATGTCGTAGCTGCCGGTGAAGACGCCGAAGAAACCGGCCGGATACTTCACCGGGGCCGCCGTGCCGTTGAACGCACCGTGATCGGCCAGTACCTTCGTGCGGATCGCGAGGATCTTGCCCTCGCTGGTCGCCGCGATCTCGCCGACCATGATGTAGTCGCGGGCGAAGCCCGTGCTCATCAGGTTCTCGCTGCGATCCTCCATCCACTTCACCGGTTTGCCCGTCACGAGCGACGCCACGATGGCACACACGTATCCCGGGTAGATCGGGACCTTGTTGCCGAATCCACCGCCGATGTCCGGGGACACCACCCGGATCTTGTGCTCCGGGATCCCCGAGACCAAAGCGTAGACGGTCCGGTGCGCGTGCGGGGCCTGCGACGTGGTGTACAGGGTGAGCTTGCCGGACACCTTGTCGACGTCGGCGATCGCACCGCACGTCTCCATCGGAGCCGGATGCACCCTGGGGTAGACGATCTCCTGCTTCACCACCACGTCCGCCTTCGCGAACACCGCCTCGGTCGCGGCGGCATCGCCTGTCTCCCAGTCGAAGCAGTGATTGTCCGTCTTGCCCTCGAGGTCGTCGCGGATCACCGGCGCGTCGGGCGAGAGCGCGGCGCGTGCGTCGACGACGGGATCGAGCATGTCGTATTCGACGTCGATCAGTTCCAGTGCGTCCCGGGCCGAATAACGGTCCTCGGCGATGACGAACGCCACCTCCTGGCCCTGGAAACGCACCTTGTCGGTGGCCAGCACGGCCTGCACGTCGTTGGACAGCGTCGGCATCCAGGCGAGGTTCTTCGCGGCGAGGTCGGCGCCCGTCACCACTGCCGTCACCTTCGGGTGTTCCTGTGCCGCAGTGGTATCGATGTTCACGATCCGCGCGTGCGCGACCGGCGACCGCAGGATCGCCAGGTGCAGCATGCCGGGGAGGGTGATGTCGTCGACGTAATTTCCGAGCCCCCGGATAAAGCGGGGGTCCTCCTTGCGCAGCATGCGGCCGTGGCCGCAGGGCTTCTTGTCGTTGTCGACGATATCCGCGCCGCCAGACGGCGGGCGGGATTCGACGGTGGTCATGATGCACTTCCAGTCGTCGCGTGTTCCTCGACTGTCATCGGTGCGCCCTCGGCGCCCCGCGTCTTGTCCTCCTGCACGTCCGCGTCGAAGTCGCCTGCCGGTTCCGGCTCGGCGGCCTCGCCCGCCCGATGGTCGGCAGCCCACTGGATCGAGCGCACGATCGTGGTGTACCCGGTGCAGCGGCAGATCTGGCCGGAGATCGCTTCCCGGATGGTGGCCTCGTCGGGGCTCTCCTCCCGGTCGAGTAGTGCCCGCGCCGTCATCATCATGCCGGGGGTRCAGAACCCGCACTGCAGTCCGTGGCACTGCATGAAGCCCTGCTGGACTGGATCGAGTTCGCCGTCGTGTTCGAGGCCCTCGACCGTGCGAACGTCGTGTCCGCTCGCCATCGCGGCGAGCATCGTGCACGACTTCACCGGATCGCCGTCCACGGTGACGACGCACGTGCCGCAGTTGCTGGTGTCGCAGCCCCAGTGGGTTCCGGTCAGGCCGAGCTGGTCGCGGAGGAAATGGACCAGCAGCATGCGCGGTTCCACCTCGGCGCTCACTGCCTCACCGTTGACGGTCATGTTCACCTGCATGGCTATGCCTCTTCTCCGGTCGGCTCGTGCTCCACGTCGCTGCGGAGCACCCGGTCGACCGCTGTACGGAGTGTGCGGATCGTGAGTTCGGATGCGAGATGGCGTTTGTAGTCGACGGTGCCGCGGGCGTCGGCGACGGGTTTGCAGGCCTGCGCGGCCATCCGCCCGGCCTGGGCGAACGCCTCCTCGGACGGGGGACGTCCGGTCAGGTAGTCGGCGACATCCGAAAGTCCGGACGGATCCGGGTCGACCGCCGTGAGGCCGACCGCTGCCCGGGCGATCTCGCCGCCCTCCACCGTGACGGCCGCTCCGGCCGCGGTGACCGCCCAATCCCCGGTCCGCCGTTCGACCTTGGCGTACGCGCTGGAGCTGTGGCCGTGGACGGGTATCACGATCTCGATGAGCATCTCGTTGTGTGCGAGCGCCGTCTCGTACGGCCCGACGAGGAACTCGGACATGGGGATCTCGCGGCGTCCGCCGGGCCCACGTACCACGCAGGTGGCGTCGAGAACAGAGCAGACAGTGGTGAGGTCCTCGGCCGGATCCGCCTGGCACAGCGATCCGCCGATGGTCCCGCGGTTGCGGACCACCGGGTCGGCGATCACCTTCTCCGCGTCGCGGAAGAGGGGGAACGCCGCCGCGAGTTCGTCCGATTCGAGCAGCCGGCGGTGCCGTGTCATCGCACCGATCCGCAGCCTCGACCGCTCGGTCGTGATGTAGCCGAGTTCACCCTCGAGGTCGTTGATGTCGATGAGGTACTCGGGATTGGCGAGGCGAAGTTTCATCATGGGGAGCAGGCTGTGGCCGCCTGCGACGAGGCGGGCTTCGTCGCCCAGCCGGTCGAGCAGGGCGATGGCGTCCTCGACGCCCGTTGCACGCTCGTATTCGAAGGATCCTGGTACTTGCATTGTGACCTACCTCACAAACGTGGATCCTCTCAGCCTGCGCAAGAACCGGTGGTCCGTCAACCCCGGCTGAACCGCCCTAGTCGACGTAAGAATCGACGGGTTCCTCGTGGTGGATCCGGCCGCTCGACTCCGCCAGCGGGCGCCCCGTGCCACCCCACCGGCGGGCGATGATCTCGGCGGCGATGGACACCGCAGTCTCCTCGGGTGTCCGGGCGCCGATGTCCAGGCCGATGGGGCTCGACAGCCGGTCGAGTTCGGTGTCGGTCAGACCGGCCTCACGTAGGCGTTCACGCCGGTCCAGGTCCGTTCTGCGGGAGCCCATGGCGCCGATGAACGCGACGTCCGGGAGGCGCAGCGCCGTCTCGAGGAGAGGGACGTCGAACTTGGGGTCGTGGGTGAGTACGCAGATCACGGTCCGGCCATCGATGGCCTGGGCATCGGCCTGCGCAGCGAGATACCGGTGCGGCCAGTCCACCACCACCTCGTCGGCCGTCGGGAACCGCGCGTGTGTCGCGAACACCGGACGGGCGTCGCAGACCGTCACCCGGTATCCCATGAAAGCACCCTGCCGGGCCACCGCGGCGGCGAAGTCGATGGCCCCGAACACGAGCATGCGCGGCCTCGGCGCGTAACTGGCGACGAACACCTCCATGCCCTCGCCGCGTCGCTGACCGTCGGTGCCGTACGTCAGGACGGTGCTGCCGCCCGCCGCGAGGAGGCCCCGGGCGTCGTCGGTGACCGCGGAATCGGCCCGGTCCGAGCCGAGCGAACCGCTCACGCTCTCGGGCCGGACGACCAGCCGGCGCCCCACCCGAGCCGCATCGGGATGCGCCACCACGGTCGCCACCGCGACCGGCAGGTGATTGTCGATGTCCCGGGTGATCTCACCGAGCTCCGGAAAATTGTCCCGCGACACGGGCTCGACGAAGATGTCGATGATTCCACCGCAGGTGAGACCCACCTCGAACGCGTTCTCGTCGCTGATCCCGTACCGCTGCAGCACCGGCGTACCGGACGCCGTGACCTCGGATGCGAGTTCGTAGACCGCTCCCTCGACGCACCCGCCGGACACCGAACCGGACGCGCTCCCGTCGGGCGCCACGACCATCGACGCCCCCGGCGGTCGCGGCGCCGAGCGGAACGTGCGGACCACCGTCCCGACACCCGCCGTCCCACCCGCGGTCCACACCGCCATCAGGTCCGCCAGCACGTCGCGCATCAGCACCCTTCCCGCTCGAGTCCGACGTGTGATACACGCTCAGCACCAAGCTTATTCCGCCGAGGCGAGTTTGGCCCGGGAGACGGGAACCTCGACTTCGACCGGCGACAGCGGGAACGGCGGCGTGCCCACCCCGGAGATCCGGAAGTGGCCCCACGGGTCGCGCTCCGCGAGCGCCGCGGGCACTTCGGGACCGTCCCCGATCGTGAGGAACAACGGGGCGCGGTTGCGGCGTTTCGCCTCGTCGGCGCCGACGACGCGGCCGTACCAGTGGTAGAGGCCGTCCAGTGGTTCGATGTGACCGTTCAGGAAGACCTCGACGGCCACGGTCAGGTCGCCGGACGTGAGCACGCCGGGCCCGCGGTACTCGGTGTCGTCCTCGCGCTCGGCGAGCGAACTCAGCTCGAAGTGCCGGTCGTCGGGGGTGCGCGTGTGCCGCCAGTAGGATGCGCTCGACCCGGGCCACGCCGCCCGATTGTGGCCGGTGGAATCGAGGTACCAGCTGTCGCAACCACCCGAATTCCACACCGAGCCCGCGAGTGTGCGGTGGACCACCCGGTTGAATTCGCGCTGCGCGCCCGCGCGCACCTCGATCCGGGTCGCGTCGCGCTTCTGCATCAGCGCCAGGCATCGGGTGATGTAGTGCGCCTGGGCCTCGATGACGAAGACGATCGACTGGTTGCCGCCACCGGAATTCGGCCCCATCATGAGAAAGAAGTTCGGGAACCCCGCGACCGTGACGCCCAGGTACGCCTCCATGCCGTCGCGCCAGGCCCGCTGGATCGTCAGGCCGCGGCGTCCCACGATGTGCTCGTTCTCGAATCGGTCGCCGACCGCGAATCCCGTGCCGTAGACGATGACGTCCGCCTCGTGCATCGTTCCGTCTTCGGTGCGGATCCCGCGTTCGGTGACCTCCGAGATACCCGAAGTGACCAGATCGACGTTCCCGCGTTGCAGGGCCGGGTAGAAATTGCTGGACACCAGAATCCGCTTGCAGCCGATGATGTAGTCGGGGGTCAGTGTGGCACGCAGTTCGGGATCACGCACCTGCCTGCGCAGCAGACCCCGGGCGGCCGACTCCAGCACCGTCATCAGTCGCGGGTGCAGGAACCCGGCGATCAGCGATTCGTGACTCCAGTAGATCGCACCGCGGTAAGCCTTCTGGACTCCGGGAACAGCCTTGAACACCGCCTTCTCCCCGGCGGTGATCGGACGGTCCAGCTTCGGCAGGATCCAGTGCGGCGTCCGCTGGAAGACGTCGACGTGCGCGGCCGTCCTCGCGATCTCCGGGACGAACTGCACGGCACTCGCTCCGGTGCCGATCACCGCCACCCGCTTGCCGGCCACCGCGACAGAGTGATCCCACTCGGCGGAATGGAATGCCACACCCGAGAACGACTTCCTGCCGGGAAAATCCGGGACGCTGGGTTTGTGCAGCGGTCCCGGACCTGCGACCACGATGCGGGGGTGATAGACGGAACCCGACCGGGTCTCCACCCGCCACCGGTCGGTGGTGTCGTCGAACTCGTAGGAGATCACCTCGGAGCCGAACCGGATGTGTGGTGCCAGATCGTAGTCGCGGACCACCCGTTCGATGTAGTCGAGAATCTCGGGCTGCCGCGCGTACATCCGGGTCCATTTCCGGTTGGGCGCGAAGGAGAACGAATACATCAGCGACATCACGTCGCAACCACATCCGGGATACGTGTTCTCCCGCCACGTTCCGCCCACCCGATCAGCCTTCTCGAGAACGACGAAGTTCTCCTCGCCCGCCTCCTTCAGCTTGATCGCCATGCACAGTCCGGCGAATCCGGTGCCGACGACGAGGACGTCCGGCTCGGTGATTCCGGTTGTCACAGGAATCCCCCGCGCCGCCACAGCGCGCGGGACGTCGCTCGCATCAGCCCGTTCTCCTCGAGGAACGCGGCCAGCGACTCGAACCCCCGTCGTTGATTTTCGCGAAAGTGAGGATTTGCCAGCGCCTGTCGACGTGCCTCCATCGGATCCAGCCCGGCCCGCTCGTACATGGCCGGGTTGGTGAACAGCCGCTGGAACAGCGGGCCGCCGATCCCCTGCACCGTTCCGACCCACAGCCGGTCGATCCGGTGGCCTTCCGCGACGCGGCGACGCACCCCCTCGCGCGCGAATCGGATGTGCCGGGACTCCTCGGTGACGTGGATCCGCATCAGCCGGGAAATCATCGGCTGCAGCTGCGGGTCCTCGAGGACGCGCCGCTGCGTGGCGTCGAAGATCTCCTCACCGATCAGCGCGGCCACCCAGAGCATGGTTCCGCGAAATGTCTTGGGCAGCACGTTGACCACGACTGCCTGATACCACCGGAGCTGGAAGGGCTTGGCGCCCATCTGCTCGATGGCGCGCCCGAACATCGTCATGTGCCTGCACTCGTCGCCCATCTCGGTGAGCGTGTATCGGGTGTGCAGCGAGCTCGGATCGTTGTGCAGCAGCGCACGCAGGAGCGCCTGGTTGAGGATGTTCTCGAACCAGATTCCGACACTGAGGATGTTCGCCGATTCCTGCCGGGACAGCTCGATGCGCTGCGCCTCGCTCATCCGGTCCCACATCTCGGTTCCCCACAGGGACAGGACCTGCGGCGGCAGGAAGTACTTGCCGTCCTCGAGGGGCGCGTCCCAGTCGATATCGACCACGGGGGCGTACGAACGCTTGACGGAGCCTGCGAGGAGCCGGCCGGCGACTTCCTCCCGACCGATCGTGTGTGAACGCTGAGACATCGCTGATCCCTTCGTCGAGCGCGATTCCATCTCGTTGCCGTTTATAGGTAAAACGTAAACCCCGGGTGTGACGCAGGTCAATGGTTATCTGTGACCCGAGTTCACATTTGTGGCTTCTGTTTGCGCCCACCACACCCGAACAGCACAATCAGGGCCGTGAGGACGCAGCCGACGACACCGACCCCCGGCGAACTCCGGGAACGGATCCTCGACGCGGCCGAGGAATGCCTGATCGAACTCGGTTACAGCACCCGGCTTCACGCGGTCATCGCCGAGCGAGCGGGACTGTCCCGGCCCACGCTCTACAAACACGTCGGCGATCAGTCCGCCATCCTCGAGGCCCTCTTCCAACGGGAGATCTCGCGGTTCTTCGTCGTGCTCGACCCGGTGCTGCGGGGACGGCAGAGCCAACTCCAGGTGCGATTCGTCGACGCCGTCGTGTTCGCCGTCCAGTACGCACGCGGACACCGGTTGCTACAGAAGGGATTGCGCGACGACCCCGACGTGGTGCTCCCCTGGTTCACGATCAAGGCGAAGCCGATGATCGAACTCGGGGCGCAACTTCTGACCCCCCACTTCGAGCGCCTTTTCGCTCCCGAGCAACTGTCGGGAGTGAGCCCCACCGCCATCTCCGAGTGGGCGTTCCGCATCATCGGCTCGCTCATCATCACGGAGGGGATCGTGGACACGTCCGACGAGCGGGCTCTGCGAGAGTTCGTCCGATCCCTTCTGGCGATCGCATTCATGCCACAACCGGACATTCATATTCCTTGACGCGTATATACACGTAGGCGCATACTCGGGGTCATGGCACCGGACGTGTTCACCGTGGTCGCCGAACCACAGCGCCGCAGAATCCTCGAACGGCTGCGGGCCGGCCACGCCAGCGTCGGCGAACTCGTCGACCAACTCGCCCTGCCCCAGCCGACCGTGTCCAAACACCTGCGGGTGTTGCGGCAGGCCGGATTCGTCACCTGCCGCACCGCGGCCCAGCAACGCATCTACAGCCTGCACCGCGAACCGTTCGACGAGTTCGACGCGTGGCTGCAGCCCTACCGCCGGCTGTGGGCGAATCACCTCGATGCGCTCGAGCGGCACCTCGAATCGAAGGAGACCCCGTCATGACCGAATCAGACGCACGCCGCGACTACCGCCCCGGCCCACTGCGGCACGTCGAAGCACGACCCGACGGCACCCGATGGGCTCTGACCTTCGTTCGCGACTTCACCCACTCGCCGGCGGCGCTGTGGACCGTGCTCACGGACCCCGGCGAACTTCCGCAGTGGGCGCCGTACACCGCGGACCGGAACCTCGGAACAGTCGGTCCCGCGACCCTGATCATGGTCGACGGGCAGAACCGCACCGAACTCGACGGCACCGTGACCCGGGCCGACTCACCGCGCGTCCTCGAACACGCCTGGGGTGACGACGTCCTGCTCTGGACGATCGAGGAAACCGACGCGGGCACCCGACTGACCCTGCGCCACACGGTCGACGACCAGCGAACCGCGGCGATGACGGCCGCCGGGTGGCACATGTGTCTGGACGTCGCCGAGGCCCTACTCGGCGGCAATCCGATCGGACCGATCGTCGGCGCCGAGGCGATGAACTACGGCTGGCGCGAACTCAACGAGCAGTACTCCGAACGCTTCGGCGTCGAACCGATCGATCCGACGCTGCAGTGAAATCGGAGACGGGCGTCCGCCGCTCCCCGTACCGTTGACGCATGGGACTGCAATGGGAAGCCGTGGTGGTCAACGCTCTCGATCCGACAGCCCTGGGACGCTGGTGGGCCGAGGCCCTGGGCTGGGGAGCCGTGACCGACTCCGACGGCGACGTCCACATCCGGCCCCGGGCCGACAGCCACCCGGAGATCCTGTTCGTGGCGGTTCCGGACCGGAAGCAGATACCGAACCGCCTGCATCTCGACTTCCAGCCCGACGATCAGCAGGCCGAGGTCGCGCGGCTTCTCGGGCTCGGCGCCCGGCACGCGGATGTCGGTCAGGGCGAGCAGAGTTGGGTGGTGCTCGCCGACCCCGAGGGCAACGAGTTCTGCGTCCTGTCAAGCCGGCGCTGACGCCGATCAGGCCACCTTCGCCCGCAGGGTCCGCAGCGTCTCGTGCTGCACGACGAGGACCCGGCCCACCGGGAGCCCGAGCAGGCCCGCGGTGTCGTGCACGGACAGCCCGTCGATGACCCGCAGCAGGACGATCTCCCGGGCGGTGGCGTCGAGATGGCGTAGCAGCACGGCCACTTCCGCCGGACTGTCCGGACTTCCGACCGCGCTGCCGTGGGCGTCCGCGACGGTCCGGCTCACGACGCGATACACCTCGCGGACAGGATGGTCACTGCGAGCGAGAGCCGGAAGTTCGCACGCGACCGCGAGCAGCGCTTCGTGCGCCACCTCGTCCGCCGGCCGCGTGACCTGCGTGGAATTCCCCACGCGGGTACGGCAATAGCGCACTACCTGCGGCCACAGCGTCGTCATCACTCGCTCGACAGCCTCGCGATCCCCCGCCGCTGCGGCCGTCGCTGCCGAATGCAATTCCTCGTCAAGCACACTCATATGACCCTCGATCCCCCGACCTCGCCGTCTCCGGTCATCCGTCACGGCGCTTCCGTACTCATCTTCCGGCACACGAGGGGGGGTCAACACATCCGGGAGGTTCCGTTCATGCTGAGTGTTGTTTAGTGCATTCTGCATGAGTGTCCGGGTTACCCCGGTCACGTTCACCACTCAGTGGTGTTCCCGCAGCAATACCGTCAGCCCACCGAGCGGCGGGTCTTATGGTTGGTTTCTGTCGGGCGTCTTTTACGTCTCGTCCGCAACTCGCCGAAGACGCACCACCGTCAACCGCTGCGAGGGCAGCGAGGTTGAGAGCAGCATTGTGATCACGATCAGCGCGGAATCCGCACGCATCGCAGGTGAACACCCGAACCTTCAGGGGTAGTTTGGCTTTCACTACCTGACAGTTCGAGCAGGTCTTACTCGACGGATACCAACGGTCCGCCACCTGCAGACCGGTGCCAGCCCACTCGCACTTATAGGTCAGTTGTCGCCGGATCTCGGCGAACGCCGCATCCTGCAGAGCCCGGTTCAACCCCCGTTTGTAGGCGCCACCGGAACGGGTCATTCCCGCGACGTTGAGGTCTTCGACGACGACGGTATCGAAGTCCCGCACCAGTCGGGTGGTGAGTTTGTGCAGGTGATCGCGGCGACTGTTCGCGATGCGGATGCGCACCGCCCGGATCTGTTCCTGGGTGCGCAGCCAGCGCCGGGAGGGTTGTTGACCGGTGCGACGATCCGGGCCGACACGGCGGGACGCACGGCGCCCGAGGCTACGAAGTTGTTTCGCATGCCTGCGTGCGTGCGTCGGATTCTCGATCATCTCCCCGTTCGAGAGGACTGCGAGGTGTTTGACCCCCACATCGACTCCGACCACCACACCGCAATCGCCGACCGCGGCGGAGGTACCGGTGGTGGCGGATGGCAGTGCCCGCGCGGGGAGAGCGATTTCGACCGAGAACGACACCTGCCACCGGCCCCGACGAAACGAGAGGGTCGCCGACCGAATCCGCGCCGTCCCGGCGATCGTCTTTCGTGCCAATTTGCGGGTCGATTCGGCAGACCGGACCACGCCGATCCGTGGTAGTTGGATGTGGCGTCGATCCCCGCTGTCGGTGACCAACCCGAAACTGCCGGTGGTGAACCGGCACGACAGCACCGCCCGTTTGCCCTTGAAGCGGGGGAATCCCATCGGACCTTTGCGTTTTCCGGATCGGGCGTCGGACCAGTTCGATAGGGCGGCCGCGCAGTTCGCGAGTCCGGAACTGTAGGCCTCTTTCGAGTTCTCCGGCCACCACACCTGCCCGGTGTCGGTGTTGACGGCGACGTCGTCTTTCACGGTGTTCCAGTATTTGCGCAGGCCGTACGCCGACCAGGACACCGGCGGCGTCAACTCCGCGTCCGGGATCTCGTAAGACCGTTCCGCAGTCCGTTGGTCGAGGTTCGCCTTGACCTGCGACAGTGCCCAGTTGTAGGCGAAGCGCTGCGCCCCACAGTGCGACCGCAACACCGACGCCTGCTCCGGGGTCGGCTCGAGGACAAAAACGTAGGCACGGATCACCGTCCGAGAAGAGTCCGCAACCTGGTCGAGCGCCGCGCCCGGAGCCGTGACGTGGTCACCGGGATCGGCGAGCACAGCTGTGGGCGTCACGACAGATCCGCCGCAGCGGTCACCGCAGCTGCGGCACTCCGGCGTGAACCACGCCGCCCGCATCGGCGGGCACACAGCGAGGCCTTCACCTCGGTCATATCGCGCACCAGATCATCACCACCCGTCGTCGGTCAACACAAGCACGGTACGACAGGGCACCGACAACACAGCCTCGATGAGGCCGAACCCGAACCTGGCGAGTCGGTCCCGATGCCGACGACACAATCGGATCAGCCACTTGCCTGCGAAATGAAGTGGTCGGAACCGATCTCGGTGACCGTCCTCGACACACCCAGACCCCGCGTTCCATATTCGGTCACACCACACCCCCGCCTGGCGTTCCAGATCGGCCTACTGACAGGACGACACCCGGCAACACGCACCAACGCACCCACCGCCGGGTCCCGACCGCCGGAACCCCCACCACAATCGTCTCCGAGAGCAAACAGTGAGCCTGGACCGGCAGTGCCGCCGCGTGGAACTACACCAACGGGGTCCGATACTGCACACCGGTCGCCCAACCCCGCAACATCACTGCACTAAACAACACGAAACGACATCAAACATTCAGAACACGCAGACTGTACGCAACCCCCTACATGTCCGGCTTCCTCCGCAGGTTCTTGGTCTGGCCGCGTTGCTTCTTGGCGTCGAGTCTTCGTCGGTGCGAACCCTTGGTCGCCTTGGTCGGACGCCGAGTGCGGGTTTCGGCGAGGACCGCCGCGCGCAACAACGCCGCCATCCGGGCCCGGGCAGCGCGCCGATTGCGCAGCTGCGAACGGGTTTCGGACGCCGTCACGGTGACCACCCCGTCAATGAGCCTGTGTCCCAGCTGAACCTGCATGCGTTCGAGCTGGGACGGCGACAGCGTCGACAACGTCCACAGGTTCACTCGCAACTCCACCCGCGAGTCCGTGGTGTTGACGCCCTGACCGCCGGGACCGCCGGCGCGGGAGAACCGCCACTGCAACTCGGCGGCCGGAACGACGAGCGACCGCGTGATCTCGAGGTCGTCGGTGACCTCGCCGCCGGGAAACACCGGAGGAACCTCACACTCCCAGCGCCCGAGCGAGCACCGGCCAGGAATCGTGCAGGTCGTCCTGCCAGTATCCCCACGAGTGTGTGCCCGAGTTACGGAAACTTGCGGTTGCAGGTATTCCCAGTTCCCCCAGGCGATCCGTAAATCGATGGGTGCAGTAGTTGGTCACCGCTTCGATGGGACCACCCGCGTAGATCTGACGCGCGAGCGTCGCGACGTTCCCGTCGATCCCGGGGCCGTCCAGGGTCTCGTGGCGCCCCGGCAGACCGTTGCCGTTGGAGAGGAACAGTTCCGTTCCGCGCAGTTCGGCGGCGTGAACGTAGGGATCGTTCGCCGCCCACGCCGGATCGTCCGCCTTCCCGTACATGTTGGCCGGGTTGCCGTAGCCGTAGTTGTCCATGGTGATCTTGATGAAGAGCTGACCGAGCGGATCACTGATCAGAGCGCAACCGCTGTAGGCGGCCACACCGCGGAACAGGCCGGGAGCGGCAATCGCCAACTGCAGAGCGGCAGTACCCACCCGTGACATGCCGGCGAGCGCGTTGACTCCGTTGGTGCCGAGGGCCGCGTCGACGACCGGCGGAAGTTCCTGAGTCATAAAGGTCTTCCACTTGTTCACCCCCATCACCGGGTCGGGGCTCTTCCAGTCCGTCCAATACGCGTTCTCGCCGCCGGACGGGCTCACGACGTTCACGTTCTGGTCGTCCAGGAACTCTTCGACATCGGTCTTCTCCCGACGGACCTGACCGTCGAGGAAGTACAGCGTCGGCCTCGGCACGCTGGTGTCGGCGGGGCGCTGCACGTACACCGGAACGACCCGCTGCATCGACGCCGAGAAGACGTGCAACGTCAGGTGTCTCGAATCGATCACGGTGACGTGATCGAGCGTCGACCCGTTCGGCGCCACCGCGGAACCTGCCGCCTGACCGGTGTCGACGATCGGATCGGCGGCCGCCGCGACGGTGCCGCCGAGGCAGAGAGAGACCACGGTCACAGCCGTCACGGCCGCTGTTCGCAATTTCCCCCGAAAGATCTGTCGTGTCACGACCGAGTACCGCCCTCCACCCGCACGAATTCCGGTCCCGGGCATGCTAACAGTTCCCGCGATGCCGAGTAACGGAAGAGCCCTTCCGCGCGATGAACATCCGACCCCCCACGTTCATTGAAGGACCGGCATGACGCTTCCCCCGCCCTCATCACCTGCCACTCGTAAGAAGTGGCCCTGGATCACCGGCGGGATCGTCGTAGTCGTGGCCGCGGTCTCGTTCCTCAGCCCCGGACAGGACGACCAATCGGCCCAGGCCACAGCGGTATCCGCGTCCGTGACGCCCACGGTCGCCGATTCGACGACGGCGCGTGCCGCGTGGAGTTCGTCGCCACCGGTGCCGGTTTCGTCTGCGCTCGCCCTCTCACCCGTCGAACCCGCCGCGGCCGGCGGCGCCGACGCGACCGCCGCGTTGCAGCAACTCGCCGGCCTCGAGGTCAAGGGACGCGCACCGAAGACCGGCTACGACCGGGATCTCTTCGGCCGGGCGTGGACCGACGACGTCACGGTCGACGGCGGTCACAACGGGTGCGACACGCGGAACGACATCCTCGGGCGCGACCTCGAACAGATCGTGTTCAAGCCGGGCAGCCGCGACTGCGCGGTACAGACCGGAACGCTGCTCGACCCGTACACGGGCAACACCATCTCCTTCGTTCGCGGTGAGGGCACGTCGAATGCCGTGCAGATCGATCACGTCGTCGCGCTGTCCGACGCCTGGCAGAAGGGGGCGCAGCAACTCGACACCGCGACCAGGACGAACTTCGCGAACGATCCGCGGAACCTGAAAGCCGTCGACGGCCCCACCAACCAGCAGAAGTCGGACGGAGACGCCGCAACCTGGCTGCCCCCGAACAAGAGCTATCGGTGCACCTACGTGGCCGATCAGGTGGAGGTGAAGGCCGCGTACGGGCTGTGGGTGACCCAGGCCGAGCACGATGCGATCGCCCGGGTTCTCCAGGACTGCGGGGAGGCGACGCCTGCGGTCGCGCCCGCTCCGACTACCAGCACGGTCCCGGAAGCAGCACCTGCGCCCGCCCCCGCTCCGGCACCCGCACCGGTCCCGTTCGTCGACACGGCACCGCCGAGCGACGTCTACTACAAGAACTGTTCGGCGGCCAAGGCGGCCGGTGCCGCGCCGGTCCACATCGGCGAGCCGGGCTACGGCACCCACCTCGATCGCGACGGCGACGGCGTCGGCTGTGAGAGCTGATCCGGGCCTGACGCGACAAGCACCTCCGCCACCAGTTAACCTGAACTGCCTGCAGGGACGTCGGGTACCTGTAGCGCATTCGTACATGTCAGAAAGATGAGATCGGCATGACCACTGCACCCGACGCACTCGGGCACCCCCCACATACGGACGAGCCGGCAGTCGCCCGCACGTATTCGAAGCCGGCGTTGTCGGCGCGCGAAATCGAGGTTCTCCGCCACTGGTTGCGCGGCGACTCCAAGCTCGCCGTCGCCGCCGACCTCCACATCGCGCTCGGAACGGTCAACACGCACCTGACCCGCATCCGCGAGAAGTACGCGCTGGTCGGACGTGATGCGTCCACCAAGACGGCGCTGCTGGTACGGGCCCTTCAGGACGGGATCATCACGATCGCCGAGCTCTGACGTGTCTACGCCCTGCGCAGGGCGTCCCGGTCGATCTCGGCCACCGACGTCAGGCCACTGAGACCCATCGTGAGGTCGAACTCGGCGATCACGTTGGCGGTGGCGTCCCGCGCACCGGCCTGACCTGCGAGGGCCAGTCCGTACAGGTGGGGCCTGCCGAGCGTCACCGCGTCCGCACCGAGGGCCAGGGCCTTGAAGACGTCTGCTCCCGTGCGGATTCCGCTGTCGAGGAGCAGCGTCAGCCTGCCGTCGACGACGGGCGCGATGTCCACGAGCGCGTCCAGCGACGACACGCTGCCGTCCACCTGCCGCCCACCGTGATTCGACACCACGATGCCGTCCACCCCGGCGTCGAGCGCGCGCCTGGCGTCGTCCGGGTGCAGCACGCCCTTGAGGAGGATCGGCAGCGACGTCCTGCTGCGAAGGGTCTCGATATCGGCCCAGCTCAGCGACGGCCGGGAGTAGATGTCGAGGAACGTCTCCACGGCGGCCCGCGGTTCCGGCGACCGCAGGTTGTCGAGAAAGCGGCCCGGGAAGCGCCGGGTCATCGACACCAGCGACCGGATCGCGCCGAGCGTCACCTCGACGTCCGCCTTGCCTGCGGCGGCCTTGATCCGCTCGTGCACGATCCGGCGGAACACCGGATCGGACGTGTACTGCGCGATCCCCTGCCCCTGAGCGAAGGGCAGCGAGCCGAGGTTGAGGTCTTCCGGGCGCCAGCCGAGCATGGTCGTGTCGAGGGTGACGACGACGGCGTCCGCACGAATGTTCTCGGCACGCTGGAGCAGGCTGTCGACGAGATCGTCGTCGGTGCTCCAGTACAGCTGGAACCACCGGGGTGCGTCGCCCATCGCCGCCGCACTCTCCTCCATCGGTGCGCAGCCCTGGTTGGAGAAGATGTACGGCACACCCAGTTCGGCGGCCGCGGCCGCGATCGCCACATCCGCCTCCGGCCTGGCCAGTTCGGCCGCGCCCACCGGGGCGAGCAGCACCGGGGCCGGAATCCTGCGCCCGAACAACTCGACCCCGATGTCGCGCTTCGAGACGTCGCGCAACACCCGGGGAACGATCTGCCACTTGTCGAACGCATCGCGGTTGGCCTGCATCGTGCGACCCAGCCCCGCGCCGCCGTGGACGTACGCCCACCCCTTCGCGCTCATCTTCCTCTTCGCACGTCGCTCCAGCGTGTCGAAGTCGGTGGGAACGGAGGGTGTGCGGCCGAGGACGCCGTCGCGGTAGATCAGATTCTGGCGGGCCCGGCCCGGACTGTCCTGGTTCTCGCTCGCAGACATGCGCCGAGTCTTCCACAGGCCGGCACGAACCGACGGCAGGTCGCCGGGACGCGTAGGTTTGTGACCGGCACCACACCGAACCCCAGACATCCCAGGAGACCGAGATGTCCGACCGCCCGTCCCTCACCGGCGCTCCCTGCTGGATCGATCTCACCAGTTCCGACCCACGACAGGTCATTCCGTTCTACACCGGACTGTTCGGGTGGAGGTCGGACACCAACGAGGATCCGCAGTACGGCGGTTACTCCATCTTCAGCATGAACGGCAAACCCATTGCGGGCCTTGGCCCGCAACAGCAGGGCAACCCGTACGGCAACGTGTGGACCACGTACATCGCGTCCGAGGACGCGGAGGCCACCGCGGCGAAGGCCGCCGAGGCGGGCGGCCAGGTGATGATGCCCGCAATGGTCGTGGGCGACCAGGGCACGATGGCCATCCTCGGTGATCCGGCCGGCGCCGTGATCGGCGTGTGGCAGGCCGATCAGCACGACGGATTCGGTCTCGTGGACGAGCCCGGCGCGCCCGTCTGGCACGAAACGCTGTCGCGGAACTACGCGGCGGCGCTCCCGTTCTACGCGGACGTTTTCGGCTGGACCTTCCGGACCCTCGGCGACACAGACGAATTCCGGTACTCGCAGGCGAACCTCGGCGACCACACCGTGGCCGGAGTCATGGACGCCGACTCGTTCCTGCCCGAAGGCGTCCCCTCGTTCTGGCAGTTCTACATCGGCGTCGAGGACACGGATGCGGCGGTCGCGAAGGTGACCGAACTGGGCGGCAGCGTCCGGCGCGAACCGGAGGACACCCCGTTCGGGCGGCTCGCGTCCGTCGCCGACCCGCTCGGCGCCACCTTCCAGATCACGACGCTGCAGTCCTGATCCGGTGACGGTGGCGCGCAGAACGCGCCACCGTCACACCGGGCCGAACGGCGCCTGCGCCTCCTTGGCGTCCCAGATGTCGAGGAGCGAGCGGAGAATCTCCTCCGACATGCCCAGGCCCCCGAGATGGCTTTCCCCGTGCATCGTGTGGAACTCGGCGTCGGGAAGAAGCGACACCATGTGCTGCCCGTGCCGGAGCGGAATGATGTGGTCGCAGTCGCCGTGCCACCACCGCACCGGGGTCTTCACCGCATTCACCCGGAATCCCCAGTCCCGCGCGAACAGGACCAGGTCGGCGAACGGTGCACTGAGCTGCTTACGGCCGCCGTTGAGCAGATCGTCGAGGAACATCGCCTTGAACTCCGGCCGCGCGAGCAGACGGCGGTCCCCCTCCGGCGACAGCCGCCCATACAGGTCGATAATCGGCGACGCGAACGGTCTCGCCAGCCTGATCACGGAACTCGCCGCCAACCCGACGGGGACACCGCCCGCCGACAGCACCGGAGCCGCCAGGACGGCGAGATCCATCAGCCCGCTGCGGATCGCGTCGGGACCCTTCGTCGGCGCGACACCCCCGAGGATGCCGGTCGCGACCACGCGGTCGGGCATCGCGTACGCCGCGGCCAGTGTGTAGGGCCCGCCACCGGACAGGCCGACCACGGCCATCTGGTCGACGCCCAGCGTGTCGGCGACCGTCCGCAGGTCTTCGGCGAAGTCGATCACGGCGCCGTAGCGGTGCGGCGTCGACGACCCGACCCCCGGCCGGTCGATCCCGATCAGCCGCACGTGCTCGCGTTCGGCGAACGCCCGGGCCTCCATCGGCACCTGACGCCGCGCACCGGGTGTGCCGTGCAGCCAGAACACCGCCCTGCCCTGTGCCGAACCGAACTCCGCGAAGCCGAGCCGACGCCCCTCGCCTACCGCGACCGTGCCCTCCAACTGCGGGCGTGCGATATCCACCATGCCCACAGCTTCGCACGTGACACCCGTCACGTTTCCGCCCGGGACCCGATCAGCGGTGTGCGGTGGATGTGAACTGGTAGGTCGCGGCATCGACGATCTGCTCGGGAGACACCTCGATCTCGCCGTTCAGCCACGCCGTCATGAGCTCCGCGAGCCCGCCCACGAACAGCAGCGCGGTGATCTCGTCCTGCGGCGACGACCACGCCCGGTCGCCGTAGAGTTCCTTCGATTCCTCCGCGACCAGCAGGGCGAACGCCCGCAACAACTCACGCCGTCGCGTCCGCAGCGGTTCGGCGCCCGCCGATTCGATGATCGACACCCGCCCTTTCCTCGGGTCCGCCGTCAGGATGTCGACGAACGTCGCGATCGCCGCCCGCGCCCGCACCTCGGGGTCGCCGGTCACGGTCTGGAGGGTGACCCGCGTCGCCTCCGCGATCTCCGCGGCAATGCCCTCGATCACCTGCACCAGCAGGTCGTCCCGGTCGCGGAAGCTCTCGTAGAAATAGCGTTCCGTCAGTTTCGCCTCGGCRCAGATCGCGGTCATGGTCGCCTTCTCGCCGCCGACGGTGCCGAACACCTGTAGTCCCGCCTCGAGTAGTCGCGCGCGGCGCTCCGCGGCGCGTTCCTCCGAACTTCGACCGCGGTACTGGCGCGCCGGTGAACTCATGACTCGATGTTGACAGACCCGCCGGTGTGACGCACACTACACACATCTGACAGAGAGTCCTGTCACATACGCCACGAGGAGGGCCGATGCCCAAAGTTCTCGCTGCTCCCCCACCACAAAGCGCCCTGCAACCCATCTCGGGCAATGCCGGATTTCCCGTCATCGGACACTCACTGGACTACTTCCGCGACCCGATGGGACTGCTGCAGAGTCGCTGGGATCGCTACGGCCCCGTGTCGTGGCTGAGCATGGCCGGCAAGCGGTGGGTCACCGTGCTCGGACCGGACGGCTGCCAGACGGTGCTGCAGAACAAGGACCGGGCCTTCGTCAACAGCGACGGGTGGAGCGTGCTGATCGGGCCGTTCTTCCACCGCGGGCTGATGCTGCTCGACGGCGACGAACACCTCGCCCACCGGCGAATCATGCAGCAGGCCTTCACCCGCGACCGGCTGTCGCGCTATACCGAGGCACTCCATCCGGCCGTCGAGAAGGGGCTCGACGGCTGGCAGCCCACCCCGGGCTTCGCCGCGTACCCCGCGCTGAAGGAGCTGACACTCGATCTCGCCACGAGCATCTTCATGGGCGGCGCCGAGGGGTCGACGCCCCGGGAGATGGCCGAGATCAACAAGGCGTTCATCGACAGCGTGCAGGCCGCCACGTCGGTGGTGCGGTATCCCCTGCCCGGAACGCGGTGGAAGCGCGGCATCGACGGGCGCGCACGACTCGAGGAGTTCTTCCGCCGCTATCTGCCCGCGCGGCGAGCGGGCGCCGGCGACGACCTGTTCTCCGCGCTGTGCCACATCGAATCCGAAGAGGGGCAACGGTTCAGCGACGACGACGTCGTCAACCACATGATCTTCCTGCTGATGGCGGCGCACGACACGTCCACCATCACGCTGTCGACGATGATGCAGTACCTCGGTCAGCACCCCGACTGGCAGGAGCGGTGCAGACGGCAGTCGGCGTCACTGGGCACGTCCACCCCGACCTACGGTCAACTCGACGAACTGACCGACCTCGACCTCGTCATGAAGGAATGCCTGCGCCTCGTTCCGCCGGTCCCGGTGGTCGCCCGCCGCGCGGTCGAGGACACCGAGGTGCTCGGCCACTACATCCCCCGGGGCACGTACATGTCGGTGGTCGTGCACTTCACCCATCACATGCCCGAGTACTGGCCCGATCCGGAGAGGTTCGACCCCGAACGGTTCGCACCCGAACGCCGCGAGGACAAGGTTCACCGGTTCGCGTGGGAGCCGTTCGGCGGCGGCGTGCACAAATGCCTGGGGATGCACTTCGCGGGCGCCGAGATCAAGACGGTCATGCACCACCTGCTGCGGCGATTCGACTGGCAGGTGAGCCCCGGCTACGTCGCCCCGCTCAACTACACCTCGCTGCCGTTTCCCTCCGACGGCCAGCCCGTGGACCTGTACCACCGTGTCGGCTGAGCCGACTCTCCACATTGCGGGCTGAGCCGATATCCCAAGTGCAGCCTGAGCCGATACACCATAGTGGAAGTCATGACCGTTACGGCGCCCCCGCTCGACGTGTATTCGCAGCCGACGCTGTCCGCCCTGATGCCGTCCGTCCTCGCCGCACTCGGCGTTGCCGGCGAACCCAACCGGCTGCACCTGCCGGACAGCAGGCACACCGTGGTGTTCTTGATCGACGGCCTCGGCTGGACATCGCTGCGTCGCCACCGCGAACACGCCCCGTTTCTCGACAGCCTGACGGGACGGCCGATCCGGGCCGGCTTCCCCACCACGACCGCCACCAGCATCGCGTCGTTCGGCACGGGGTTGCCGTCCGGTAGTCACGGCATCACCGGCTACCAGTCATACGTTCGTGAGGTTCGCGGCACGCTCAACTGGTTGTCGTGGCGCGCGGGCCACAAGGGCGACGAACTCACCCGGCTGGTGCCCGAGGTCGTCCAGCCCGCTCCGACCGTGTTCGAACGCGCCGCGGCAGCCGGTATCACGTGTACGACGGTGGTTCCCGCGAAGTTCGACGGGTCCGGGCTCACCCGCGCCGTCCTCCGCGGCGGCACGTTCGCAGGAATACACGCATACGGTGACCTGATCGCGCACGTCGTCACCGCGGCCCGGGCAGGCGACCGGACCCTCACCTACTGCTACCTCAGCGAAATCGACACGCTCGGGCACATTTACGGACCGGGATCCGAATCCTGGTTGCACCAGGTCGCCCTCGTCGACCGGCTCGTCGAGAGGCTCGCCGCGGGACTCGCGGCGGCACAACCCGACACCCACCTGTACGTCACCGCCGACCACGGCATGGTCATCGTCGACGACGCGGACAAGATCGACTTCGACGCCACTCCCGCCCTGTCGGACGACGTGGTGGCGCTCGCCGGCGAACCGCGGTGCAGGCACGTCCACACCCGCGCCGGAGCCGGGCACGACGTCGCCGACCGGTGGAGGAGTGAACTGGGACACCGAATGTGGATCGGCACGAGGGACGAGGCCGTCACGGCGGGACTGTTCGGCCCGGCCGTGCGGTCCGAGGTGCAGGGCCGTATCGGGGACGTCGTCGCCATCGCCCAGGGCGGGGTCGCGGTGGTCCGCCGCAAGGCGGAGTCGAGGCTGTCCGCCCTGCCCGGGCAGCACGGCGCACTCAGCGACGACGAGTTGCTGATTCCTCTGCTGCACGGCGCCACCACGTAAACCCGGGTCGCTCACCGGTCCGCGCGACCACTCCTGATAGAAATGACGAACAGCGTTGATTTCAGGAGAGATTCATGCCCCGCTCTGCGGTACCGAATACCGGCTCCATCATCACGACCATCCGCACGAAGTGGGCCTGGATCCTCGCCGGGCTGTTCGTCGTCGTGCTCGTCACGATGCTCACTCCGGACCCCGACGACACCCTTGCCGCCGGAACCGGACCGGTCGCACCCTCGGAAGTCACTGACGCACAACAGATACAGACGGCGTTCACGCAACTGTCCACCCTCGAGGTGAAGGGCCGGGCACCCAAGACGGGCTACGACCGGGAACTGTTCGGCGCCAGCTGGACCGACAACGTGTCGGTCGAACTCGGACGCAACGGCTGCGACACCCGCAACGACATCCTGCGACGCGACCTCGTCGACGTCACGTCACGGGACCGCACCCGCAACTGCGTGGTGCAGTCGGGCACGTTGCGGGATCTCTACACGGGCACCATCATTGCGTTCACCCGGGGCACGAAGACGTCGGACGCCGTGCAAATCGATCACGTGGTGGCACTCTCGGACGCGTGGCAGAAGGGCGCTCAGCTCCTCGACGCGCAGACCCGGGCGGACCTCGCGAACGATCCCCGCAATCTGCAGGCGGTGGACGGACCCACCAATCAGCGCAAGAGCGACGCCGACGCGTCGACATGGCTGCCCCCGCTGGCGGCGTACCGCTGCACCTACGTGGCGCGGCAGGTGGAAGTGAAAGTGGCGTACCGGCTCTGGGTGACGCCGCCCGAGCGCGATGCGATGGCCGCGGTGCTCACCGGCTGCGGAGCCCGGTGATCACGCGCCGGGCGGGGTGAGCCGGTTCTCGGAGCCCGTATCGACCGACGGGGCCGGCGCACCGGAATCCCAGTCGACGGAGTTGTTGGACCCGGTGAGTTCGAGGGAGTCGAGGGACACGGCGCGCACGAAGTTGTCGTTGCCACTCACCGTCATCGCACCGGAGTCGTCCACGGTCACGGAGTTCCCGCTGCCGCCGACCGAGATCCGCCCCGCCTGCTTGCCGAGCACGGTGACGGCGTTGCCCTGCACGTCGATCGACTCGACGACGTCGATGATGGCACTGTTGCTGCGTCCCGAGATGGTGAGCGTTCCGGTCTGCCCGCCGACGACGTTGGTGTCCTGACCGTTCACGACGACCGCGTTCGACGTCGCGACGTTCGCCGAGACGCCGTTGGCCTCGATGGTGACGGTGCCGCACTCGCCGTCGAGGACGACCACGGCACCGTCCCTGTCGACGATCACGTCGCGGCCCGCGCAGTCACCGCCCGAGTTCAGTTCCACCGCGGAGCCGGACACCGTCGAGGTGCTGCCGCCGCCGGTGCTCCCGCCGCCGCAGCCCGCGAGGGCCACGGCGCCGGACATCAGCACCGCGACGGCGACCGACTGCCGGGTGACACTCATCGACCCCTGCTTTCCTGACCCCGACGGGCCCGGGTCAGTTCTTCGCGAGTACCGGCATCGTCACGACCTGGGCCGCGTAGGACAGCCCGGCGCCGAAGGCGAGCAGCAGGGCGGTGTCGCCGGGCTTGGTTGCGCCGGACTGCAGCATCTCCTCCATGGCGAGCGGCACCGACGCGGCCGACGTGTTGCCGCTCTCGGCGATGTCGTCGGACACGGGCACGTTCTCGGGGAGCTTCATGCTGCGGGCGATCACCTCGGTGATCCGCGAGTTGGCCTGGTGCGGGACGAACGCGTCGAGATCGTCGACCGACATGCCGGCCTTCTCGATCGCCCGCAGGGCCACCTTGCCCATCTCGAAGGCGGCCCAGCGGAACACCGCGGTACCGGCCATCTTGATGTACGGGCGCGTGGCACCCGGCGTCGTGATGTATTCGTACCAATCCAGGTCCTGCACGATGGCGTCGGCCTGGGCGCCGTCCGAACCCCACTCCACCGGACCGATGCCGGCGACGTCGCTCTTGCCCACGACCACGGCGCCGGCGCCGTCACCGAAGATGAACCGCGTCGAGCGGTCGGTGGGGTCGGTGGTGATGCTCATCTTCTCGACGCCCACGACGAGGGCGTAGTCGACGGACCCTCCGCGAACCAGATCCGACGCCACGGTCAGCGCGGTGCAGAAGCCCGCGCAGCCACCGCCGAGATCGAACGCTCCGGGCCCGTTGGTGCCAAGGGCGTCGGCCACCACCGCCGCGGCGGGCGGGGTCAGCAGGAGGTACGTCGACGTCGCGACGATGACGCAGCCGATCTGCTCGGGATCGATCCCGCTCGCTTCGATCGCCTTACGCCCGGCTTCGATGGACATCGTGACGACGTTCTCGTCCTCCGCCGCGAACCGCCGGTTGCGGATACCCGAGCGCGACTGGATCCACTCGTCGTTCGAGTCGATCAGTTCACAGATCTCGTCGTTGGTGACGACCCGTTCGGGCCGGTACACGCCGAGCCCGAGAAGGGCGGACTGCCGACCTCCAGCCACGGTGGCAATCTGCTTTCCCATCGATCGATCTCCTCATCAGGTCCCGCGTGGTTACGCGCAGTGTGGACTTGTCGCCAGCACACGTTACGTCGGCGACCGCCCAGCGGGTAGCACCGGTTCCTGTTACTCGTCGGTAATATCGGTTCGGTGGGGGTGCCGATGAAACGAACACTGCGGTCAAACCGACACTTTCGTAAGAACAGACTTGTTAGACTTCTGGCGATTTCCAGCAGTTGATCACCGGTAGGGGGAGTGGTCTCTTCGGGCCACGCAGTGCCGCCTGCTGCTAGAGATGGAGTGTCCTTCGTGAAGCGAACCAGAGCTCTTGCAGCAGCGTCACTCGTCGGCGCGGCCGTGACGTTGATCGCATTCGCCGGCCCAGCCGCCGCGAATCCCAACGCCATCAATCCGATCCCCGGACTCAACGGCACCAACGGGATTCCACACCTCACCGGACGCACCCAGGCGGTCGCACAGCAGACCGGCATGCTCAGCCCGAACCGCACCCAGGATGCCAACGTCCTCGGCACCGACCTCGGCATCATGTGGGACAACGGCCAGGGGCAGGTCCTCACGGCGTTCGGCGACTCCGCCGGGCTCGGACTGCCCAACCTGCTGTCGGGCAGCCTGTGGGCCTGGCGCAGCAGCACACTGTTCCGCAGCACGGACGGCATCCTTGCCGACGGGATGAACTTCGACAGCTCTCCCCGCGACATCTTCGGCCAGTCCAAGGAGCTCGTCCCGAGCCCGAAGATCCCGTTCGTCGAAATCAGCCGCATCCCCACCGCCGGCGTCGCCGTCGGCAACACCCAGGTTCTGAGCATGATGTCGGTGAAGAACTGGGGACCGGCGGGAACGTGGGACACCAACTACTCCGGTCTCGTGTACTCACACGACAACGGCGAGAACTGGACCGTCGCCCCCGAGACGCAGCGCCCGAACGTCGGCGGCAACGCCAACTTCCAGATGAGCGCCTTCGTCAAGGCCGACGGCTTCGTCTACCAGTACGGAACACCCGCCGGCCGCGGCGGACTCGTCCACATCGCGCGGGTTCCGGAACCCCAGATCATGGACCTCGGCGCGTACGAATACTTCGACGGCGCCAAGTGGATCAAGGGCAACCCCGACGTCGCCAAGCCGATCATGCCGGGCGGAGTCGGCGAACTGTCCGTCGCGTACAACGAGTACCTCGGCCAATACCTCATGCTGACCACCGACCAGTACAACTCCGTGGTCATGCGACGCTCCCCGTCGGTCACCGGACCGTGGGGCCCACCGGAGGTGCTCGTCGACACCCGGGRGCTGCCCACGGCGTACGGCGCCTACATCCACCCGTGGTCGACGGGACGCGACCTCTACTTCCTCACGACGGTGCACAACAACTACAACGTGCTTCTCATGCGGACCACGCTCACGCCGTAGCCCGCGTACTAGCGTCGGGGCATGGATGCAGCTGCCTGGGACGAACGGTATTCACAGAGCGACTTGGTGTGGGGCGCGCCACCCAACGCCGTCGTGGTCGAGCGGGTCACCTCGCTCCCCCGCGGCCGCGCACTCGACCTTGCATGCGGCGAGGGCCGCAACGCGCACTGGCTCGCCACCCGCGGCTGGGAGGTGACGGGGCTCGACTACTCGGCCGTGGCCGTCGACAAGGCCCGCCGGGTGGCCGCCGAGGCACCCCGCTCGGTCCGCGAAAGGCTCGACTACCGCGTCGCCGACGTCACCGATACGGACCTCGGCGGCGAGTACGACCTCGTGCTCATGATCTACCTCCATCTCGCCCCCGAGGAGCGTCTGCAGGTTGTGAACCGCGCCATATCTGCGCTGAAACCTGATGGAATCCTCATGATTTTGGGGCATGACGCCGTTAACTTGTCGCAGGGAGTCGGGGGTCCCCAGGACGCTGAAATCCTATACACACCAGATGATTTGGTGAACTCGTTCGGCGGTCAGCTCTCCGTCGACGTCGCCGAACGACGATTCCGCGAGACGGACGCCGGAACGGCGATCGACGCGCTCGTCGTTGCCCACCGCCCGAGTCTTGGCAGTCAGGTAAATCGGGCGTAATATCGCTGATGTTACCGACGAGTAATAACTTGGGCGGTACTAACGGATAGACCGCACCATCTCACTGGGAGAGACAGAAGACATGGGCCATTACAAGAGCAACGTCCGCGACCTGGAGTTCAACCTCTTCGAGGTACTCGGTCTCGAGCAGCCGCTGAGTGAAGGCGTGTGGGGCGATCTCGACGCCGACACCGTCCGCAACATGCTCAGCGAAGTTGCCCGCCTCGCCGAGGGACCGCTGGGCGAGTCCTTCGCCGACGCCGACCGCAACCCTCCGGTCTTCGACCCCGAAAACCACACCGTCACCCTGCCGGAATCGTTCAAGAAGTCGTTCCGCGCACTGTGGGACGCCGAGTGGTACCGCATGGGACTCTCCGAGGAGATCGGCGGCGTACCCGTGCCCCGGTCCGTCGTGTGGGCCATCGGTGAGCTGATCCTCGGCGCCCAGCCGGCCGCGCACATGTACCAGGCCGGACCCGCGTTCGCGGACGTGCTGTTCCACAACGGCACCGAAGAGCAGAAGAAGTGGGCCGCCACCTGCGTCGAACGCGGCTGGGGCGCCACCATGGTCCTCACCGAACCCGACGCCGGCTCCGACGTCGGCGCAGGCCGCACCAAGGCCATCAAGCAGGACGACGGCTCCTGGCACATCGAGGGCGTCAAGCGGTTCATCACCTCCGCCGACTCCGACGACCTGTTCGAGAACATCTTCCACCTGGTCCTGGCCCGCCCCGAGGGCGCAGGCCCCGGCACCAAGGGACTGTCGCTGTTCTTCGTCCCGAAGACGCACTTCAACTTCGAGACCAACGAATTGGGCGAGCGCAACGGTGTCTTCGTCACCAACGTCGAGCACAAGATGGGCCTGAAGGTCTCCGCCACGTGTGAGGTCACCTTCGGCGGCCACGGCATTCCCGCCCAGGGCTGGCTCGTCGGCGAGGTCCACAACGGCATCGCGCAGATGTTCGACGTCATCGAGCACGCCCGGATGATGGTCGGCACCAAGGCCATCGCCACCCTCTCCACCGGCTACCTCAACGCCCTCGACTACGCGAAGGAACGCGTCCAGGGCGCCGACCTCACGCAGATGACGGACAAAGCCGCGCCGCGCGTCACCATCACGCACCACCCCGACGTCCGTCGCGCCCTCGCCATGCAGAAGGCGTACGCGGAGGGCCTGCGCGCCGTGTACCTGTACACCGCGGCGCATCAGGACGAGGCCACCGCCAAGCTGGTGTCCGGCGCCGACAAGGACCTCGCGTTCCGCGTCAACGACCTGCTGCTCCCCATCGTCAAGGGCGTCGGTTCCGAGCGGGCGTACCAGTACCTGACGGACAGCCTGCAGACCTTCGGTGGCTCCGGCTTCCTGCAGGACTACCCGATCGAGCAGTACATCCGCGACGCCAAGATCGACTCGCTGTACGAGGGCACCACCGCCATCCAGGCGCAGGACTTCTTCTTCCGCAAGATCGCCCGCGACCGCGGTGTGGCACTCGCCCACGTCGCAGGCGAGGTCAAGAAGTTCATCGACAGCGAGGCAGGCAACGGTCGCCTCAAGGCCGAGCGCGCCCTGCTCGCCACCGCCCTCGAGGACGTCCAGACCATGGCCGCCACCCTCACCGGGTACCTCATGGGTGCGCAGGAGCAGCCGTCCGAGCTGTACAAGGTCGGCCTCGGTTCCGTCCGCTTCCTGATGTCCGTCGGCGACCTGCTCATCGGCTGGCAGCTCCTCCGCCAGTCCGAGATCGCCATCAAGGCCCTCGACGAGGGTGCCTCCGACAAGGACAAGGCGTTCTACGAGGGCAAGGTCGCCATCGCGTCCTTCTTCGCGAAGAACGTGCTGCCGGAACTGACCGCCACCCGCAGCATCGTCGCCAACATCGACAACGACATCATGGAGCTCGACGAAGCAGCGTTCTGATCGGCTTCAGACGGCCCGGCGGCCGGGGTAGCTCCCCGGCCGCCGGGCTTTTTCGTGTCCCGACCATGTGGACTCCGGCACTCTTTCCCGGTCGACGCACCCCTTTTCGGCTCCCATAGGTAGTGCGCGAGCCGAGAAAGAGTGCGGGAGTTGTCCACAAGCCTCAGTTCATCCACAGCCGGGTCCTTCGGACCGGATTCTTCAGGCGGCTCCGGCGAGAATCGTTCCCATGGAACATGACCCGGGGGCGATGCTGCGACGCCAGGAGGCGTTGGACCGCGGCTACAGCGACGACGAGATCCGACGCCTGTACACACGCGGCGAATGGCAGCGCATCGGTCGCGGCGCATATCTCTCCGCGTCGATGTACTCGGCGCTCGGCGAGGAGGAACGTCATCGCTTCCTCATCGACTCGACAATTCACGCCGTGTCGGACGACGCAGTGCTCAGCCACCAATCCGCGGCCGTCGTGTACGGGCTGCCGTTGTGGAAGACGCCCCTCGACCGCGTGCACGTCACCAGAAACCGACGCGGAGGTGGCCGGATAAAGCGGCGGACCACGGTGCACTGCGCGCCCATCGGAGAGCGTGTGGCAGTGGTGGACGGGCATTCGCTGACCCTCCCGGCGCGGACCCTCATCGACCTCGCGAGAACTCTGCCGTTCGAGCAGGCCGTCGTGGTGGGTGACGCGGCCGTCCGGAGGTTCGGCATCAGCCGAGAGGACCTGGACGCCGAAATCGCCCAGCGCTGCGCGTCGTCACGGTGTCGATGCGGCGCGGAGGGTCGTCCGCTTCGTGAGCGGGCACAGCGAAAGCGTCGGTGAATCTCGAAGCCGGGTCATGTTGTCGCGTGCCGGGCTGCCCGCCCCGTCCCAGCAAGGCGAGGTGTTCGAACCCGGCGGGCGCCGAATCGGACGCGTCGACTTCCACTTCGACGGCATCGTGCTCGGGGAGTTCGACGGACGCGTCAAGTACGGACGGCTGCTGAAACCCGGGCAATCCCCCGGCGACGCGGTCTTCGCCGAGAAGCAACGCGAGGACGCGCTGCGCGACCTCGGATTCCAGGTGGTGCGGTGGATCTGGGACGACCTCGGGTCACCGCGGCTGGTGACGGAGCGTGTCCGCCGCGCGATCGCGCGTGCCGGGTCGCCACGAGGCTGGGTGGCGCAGGCACCGCTCCCGTCCGCCCAGCGGCTTACGGTGCGGTCGCTGTAGTCGCACCCTTTCTCGGTTCGCGCTCTATTTTCGGGCCCGAAAAGCGGTGCGCGAACCGAGAAGTGGTGCGGCTACTCGCCGTTGTTCGGATTCGGCTTCGGGGTGGGTTTCGGGCTTTCCGCCGGGGCGGAGGGGGCCGGCGAGGCGGCGGGGGTGCGCTCGTCGGGTTTGGGTGCGGCGGCGGGTTCCTCGCACTTGACGATCGGGACGGGGTCGTAGCGGACCGTCCTGGTGTTCCGGGAGATTTCCTGACCGGTCGCGTGATCGGAGATCACCCGGGTGTCGCTGGCGGTGAATCCCGGTGCGCCACTGGAGGCGATGCAGTGATCGCCGGCGGGCAGGGTGACCGTGTCGGGCTCCGTCGGCTTGGTCCGGTTACCGGTGATCGACTCGACGTCGACCGTCTTGGTTCCCCAGAACCGGATGGTCAGATCCGAGGCGCCGCCGATGGCCTGGATCATCACACCCGTCTTGGCGGTGTTGCGGAACTGCAGGTCGATGGCACCTTCGAAGACGGTGGCCTCACGCGCCTCGGGGTAACGCGAGATGTAGTACGAGTGCTCGGTGTGCTCGACGTCCTCCATGCCGGCGAAATACGCGGCGTTGTAGAGCGTCGTCGCCACCTGGCTCACACCGCCGCCGACCGCGGTGTCCGGGCGACCATTATTGATGATGCCCGACTCCACATAGCCCTGGGCCGTGCCGCGCGGGCCGGTGTACCCGTTGAGGGAGAACGTGTCGCCCGGCTTGATGAGCGCCCCGTTGATCTCACTGGCGGCGAGCCGGATGTTGGTACCCGACGCGGCAGAGAAGCCGCCGGTCGTGAACTCGCCGATCACTTCCTTCACGCCGAGCGCCTGCGCGGCCTCCGTGGTGAGGGCGGGCGGGACAGGTCCGTACACCGCGGCAGTGGCGTGAGAACCGTTGCCGCGCAACAACTCGGGCAACGTCTCCAACGTCTTGGGCCACTGCACCAGGTCACCGACGACCGCGGGGACGACGGTGGGCGATCCGCCGTCGAGCGTGATCGTCGCGTCCTTCGGTGCGATCTCCGTCGAGACGAGCTGCGGCGCCAGGATGCCGATCGCGGCCTCGATGTTGTAGGTGGGCTTCAGCCCACCGTTGCCGTCCGGTTCGAAGCCGACGATGGCACCGATCTGCTGACGCGCCGCGGTCGCGACCTTGCCGTCACGACCGGTCACCACCAGATCGGCGGAGGCAGCGGGCACCGCCRCCTCGGCGAGCGCCCGCTGGACGCCTTCCTTCGTCACCGTCACGGGCACGACGTCGACAGGCAGGTCCACGGTCCGGCCGAACGCCCATTCCTCGGTCAACGCCGCCTCGGCACCCTCGCCGTTCAGGTTCTGCCCGGTCGACGGGTCCACCGGAACCGGGGTCGGGCCCTCGAACACGACGGTCCCCTCACGGGACGCGCGATCGGTCTCACTGCGGAGGCCGTCGACGGCGGAGGCCAGCGCGGCCTCGTCACGGGTCGACACCACACCGATCTCGTCGGTGGTGAAGAACGACGTGAGCCTCGTGAACGGGTTGAGCGGCTGCGAATCGGCCCGGTCGAGGGTGGCCTCCCAGTCGACACCGAGCCCGGCGGCCGACGGAACGAGTTGCGTCGACACGTCGCCGGCAGTCACCGTCAGCGGCTGATCGGCGCGCGGGCCGACCTGCGCCTGCAGAATGGCCTCGGCCTCCTCGCGGGACGAACCGCCCACGTCGACGCCTGCCACCGTCACCCCGCGCGGGACGTTCCCGGAGGACACCGCGAGGTCCGCGGCGTACGCGATGCCGATCAGGGCGATCACACCACCGGTGACCGCTGCGATCTTCACCCAGGGAGCACGGGCAGGTTTGGTCGGTTCCGCGGACGGCTCGGCGGGCGCGGAAGTTTCCGGTGCCGGCTGCGGCGGGACCTGCGCCGCGGCAGCCGGAGCCACCACGGTCGGCTCGTCCGCCGGTGTGGTGTACGCCGCCGTGGGCCCGGGGACGGGTCCCGGCGGAATCGCGGGGATCACCTGCGTGACGTCCTCGTTGGCCGGGGGCTCCACCCACAACGGCGCGTCGGGAGCCTGCTCCTCGGAGCGTTCCCCGAGGTCACCGAGGTTCAGCTGCGCCGTCGGGGCGTCGTCGGCACTCGGCTGTTCCGCCTGATCCTCGAGAGCCGGGGCATCGTCGACGGCCGGAGCGTCCTCGGGAGCCGGAGCGTTTTCGGGTTCCGGGGCATCGTCGGGAGCGGGGACCTCGGCGGCCGGGTCGGCCACATTCTCGGGTTCGACACTCTCGGGCGTCGCGGAAGGGTCCGGCGTCGACCGTTCGGGTGCCTTGCTCCCCTTGTCGCCGTCTTCGTCGTTCACCGTGGCCCTCTCACCGAGTTGTCCTTCGTGCGGGCCTCAGCTTGCCGTCGGTGCTCGTTGCATTTCAAGCGCGATCCGATCCGAGCGAGGCCCGGTCGAGACCCCCACGTCAGCGTACCGGCCGCCGGAAATGCAAGAGCCCCGCGCTGCTGCCAGGTCGGGGGTCAGGCAGCAACACGGGGCTGACAGGGATATCGCCAGCTAATCTCCAGCGTTACACCTGTCGGAAAAGATTTCGGGGATCCGGCCACCCCTCGTTGCCGGATCCCCGCTCGCACTGCGCGCACGCTGGCCTTTCCGGTCTCCCAGCTACCGGAAAGGCCAGTCGGATCACGCCTCTATGATTGCCGTCACACCCTGGCCGCCGGCGGCGCAAATCGAGATCAGGCCGCGGCCCGAGCCCTTCTCCGCCAGCATCTTGGCGAGCGAGGCGACGATGCGGCCGCCGGTCGCGGCGAACGGGTGCCCCGCCGCCAGCGAGGACCCGTTGACGTTGAGCTTGCTGCGGTCGATGGACCCCAGTGCGCCGTCGAGGCCCAGGCGTTCCTTGCAGTACTCGTCCGATTCGAACGCCTGCAGCGTCGCCAGCACGACGGACGCGAACGCCTCGTGGATCTCGTAGTAGTCGAAATCCTGCAGGGTGAGGCCGTTGCGGGCCAGCAGGCGCGGGATGGCGTACGTCGGCGCCATCAGGAGCCCGTCCTTGCCGTGGATGTAGTCGACGGCCGCGGTCTCGGAGTCGACGAGATGCGCGAGCACCGGAAGCTTGCGCTCGGCGGCCCATTCGTCCGTGGACAGCAG
The DNA here is from genome assembly GCF_056402775.1 of Rhodococcus sp. P3_B8. NCBI lineage: Bacteria > Bacillati > Actinomycetota > Actinomycetes > Mycobacteriales > Nocardiaceae > Rhodococcus > Rhodococcus sp. P3_B8. Next base: position 29,751 of record NZ_JBFUGT010000016.1, on the reverse strand, counting down.
GACTGCGGACGCGCCGTCGGTGAGCGGGGTGGAGTTACCCGCCGTCATCGTGGCGTCGCCCGCCTTCACCCCGAAGACCGGCTTCAGCTTGGCCAGCTTCTCGGCGCTGGAGTCGGGCCGCAGGTTGTCGTCGCGGGTGAGTCCGAGGAACGGCGTCACCAGGTCGTCGAAGAATCCGCGGTCGTAGGCGGCGGCCATGTTCTGGTGGCTGGCGGCGGCGAGTTCGTCCTGGTCCTCACGGCGGACGCCGAATTCCTTGGCCGTGATGGCGGCGTGCTCGCCCATGGACAGCCCGGTGCGGGGCTCGCCGTTGCGGGGGATCTCGATGCCGAGCATGGACGGGCGGACGTTGCCGAGGAGCTTGATGCGGTCGCCGGTGCTCTTCGCGCGGTTCAGCGACAGCAGGAACTCGCGGAGTTCGTCGTTGACGCCGATCGGCGCGTCCGACGTGGTGTCGACGCCGCCGCCGACACCCGCATCGATGCGGCCGGCCGCGATCGCGTCACCGACGGCGACGATCGACTGCAGTCCGGTGCCGCAGGCCTGCTGCAGGTCGAAGGCCGGGGTGTACGGGCTGAGGGCGCTGCCGAGGACGCATTCGCGCATCAGGTTGAAGTCGCGGCTGTGCTTGAGCACGGCGCCGCCTGCGACGAGGCCCAGCTTCTCGCCCTGGAGGTTGAAGCGGCTCACGAGGCCGTCGAGGGTGGCGGTGAACATGTCCTGGTTGGACGCCTGCGCGTACTTCCGGTCGGAGCGGGCGAACGGAATGCGGTTTCCGCCGACGATCGCGACGGGACGCTGCTGCTTTCCGCCTGGCTTCGGCGCCGCTGCGGAGTTCGAGTTGGTGCGAGCTTTGCTGGTCACTGACGTCTCCAAGGATCTGGTGCGATTACCTGTTGGCTACTATTCTTACTCAGGAGTAAGTTACTTGTCGACACCGCACTTCACTCGGTGCTCGGTGACTGACCGCCAAACGACGACAGAAGGTAGGACCGTGGCAGCCAGCAAGGGAGCTCCCGACCTCTATTCCCAGTTCCTCTCATCCGCACCCGGCGCATTCATCGCCGCGAAAGCAGGACTGCCGCGACCCGAGAACCTGCGGCGATACAAGCACGGCGAACCGCCGCTCGCCGGCCCGGTCCTGATCGGCGGCAAGGGCCGTCTCGTCGAGCCGTTGCGCGAACTGCTGTCCGACTACCCCGCCGCGGGATCGGGTGACGACACGTACGGCGCATTGGTGTTCGACGCCACAGGCATCGGTTCGGTCACCGAACTCGAGCAGTTGTTCGAGTTCTTCCAGCCGGTCGTCCGCAACCTCGCGCCGTCCGCGCGCGTCGTCGTCATCGGCACCACCCCCGAGGAGACGTCCGGCGTCGACGAGCACGTCGCCCAGCGCGCGCTCGAGGGCTTCACCCGCAGCGTCGGCAAGGAGGTCAAGCGCGGCGCCACGGCTCAGCTCGTCTACGTCTCGCCGAAGGCCTCCGCGGGACTGTCGGGTCTCGAATCCACGCTGCGGTTCCTGCTGTCGGCCAAGTCCGCGTTCGTCAGCGGCCAGGTCATCCGGGTCGGCGCCGAGGATTCCGTCGCACCCGCCGACTGGGACAAGCCGCTCGACGGGAAGGTCGCCATCGTCACCGGTGCGGCCCGCGGCATCGGTGCGACCATCGCCGAGGTCCTCTCCCGCGACGGCGCGCACGTCATCTGCGCCGACATTCCGGCCGCCGGTGAGGCGCTGTCGGAAACCGCCAACAAGGTCGGTGGCACGTCCCTCGCCCTGGACGTGACCGCGGACGACGCGGCAGACAAGCTCGCCGAGTTCGTCCTCGAACGGCACGGCGGCGCGGACATCATCGTCCACAACGCCGGCATCACCCGCGACAAGACCCTCGCCAACATGGACGAGGGCCGCTGGAACATGGTGATCGGTGTCAACCTCCTTGCACCGCAGCGCATCACCGATGTCCTCGTCGCCAAGGGTGCACTGAAGGAAGGCGGCCGCGTCATCGACGTCTCCTCCATCGCCGGTATCGCGGGCAACCGGGGCCAGACCAACTACGGCACCTCCAAGGCCGGTGTCATCGGACTCGTGCAGGCCTCGGCGCCGGTACTCGCGACGAAGAAGATCACGATCAACGCCGTCGCACCGGGCTTCATCGAGACGGCGATGACCGCGGCGATCCCCTTCGCCACCCGCGAGGCCGGACGTCGGATGAGCTCCCTGCTGCAGGGCGGCGAGACCGTCGACGTCGCCGAGACCGTGGCCTACTTCGCGAGCCCCGCGTCCAACGCCGTCACCGGACAGATCGTCCGTGTCTGCGGCCAGAGCCTGCTGGGGGCGTGATGTCCGGCAAGGTCGTGCAACTCACGGAGAAGCCGGGCACGCTCGACATCTACACCCGGGCCGTGCGCAGCGCGCTGCCGGTCATCGGCGCGAGCGGGCACAGTGCCCCGGACACGACGCTGGTCTTGAACGGGGTGCGCGTCGACCCCGACAACCTGGCGGCGTACGACCGGGTGACCGGGTTGCGGTTCGGCGACCACCTGCCGCTGACGTACCCGTTCACGCTGGTGTTCCCGGTCGTGATGAAGCTGATGGTGTCCGACGGTTTCCCCTTCCCCGCCATCGGTTCGGTGCACGCGGAGAACGTCATCGAACAGTTCCGTCCCATCTCGGTGATCGAGCCCCTGGACGTGTCGGTGCACGCGGAGAATCTGCGTGAGCACCGCAAGGGACTCCTGATCGACGTGATCAGCGAGATCCGGGTCGGACGCGAACTGGTGTGGAAGCAGACGTCGACCTTCCTGCGTCAGCAGAAGACGTCGCTGTCCGGTCAGCCCGGCCCCGAACCGAAGGCCGAGGAGGAGCCGCCGCGTCCGCTGCGGACGCTGCGGGTCGATCAGAAGACGATCGGCAAGTACGCCGCTGTGTCCGGTGACCGGAACCCGATTCACGTGTCGACGTTGGGCGCCAAGGCTTTCGGATTCCCGAAGACCATTGCGCACGGCATGTGGAGTGCGGCCGCTGTCCTCGGGTCGGTGGAGGGCCGGATCCCGGACGCCGTCACGTACAGCGTGCGTTTCGGCAAGCCGATCCTGCTGCCGTCCACGCTGAACGTGTACGCCGATCAGACCGGCGACGGCTGGGATCTGTCGATCAAGCACCCGAAGAAGGGGTACCCGCACCTCACCGCGACACTGCGCTGACGGGGACGAACGGGACGTTCGTTCGATCTGATCGAACGAACGTCCCGTTCACTCCGGCTTCTTCTTGCCCGCGAGGCCGCGCCACGCCAGGGATTCCAGCAGATCGGCGGCGGCGTCGACCTCGATCTCGCCGCCGGCGACGCGGTCGGCCACGGCCTCACCCGCACCGACGAGGGCGATGGCGATCAGTTCGAAATCCTGTCCAGGCTGGGGATCCTTGGTGCTGGACTCGAGCAGGTGCGCGGTCAGCTCGATCAGCCGGTCGCGGCTCGACTGCACCGACCCCACGAACGCCTGCTGCCCCATCGCCTGGCGATACAGCACCATCCACGACTTGCGGTGCTTGCCCACGAACCCGAGAAACCCCTCGAGGGCCCGGCGCAGCTGTTCGCGCGGGCTCAGCCCCGGATCGCCCGCCGGAGCGAGCGCCTCGACGAAGCGCAGACCCTCCCGCTGGATGCACGCCGCGAACAGTTCGTCCTTGGAACCATAGTAGAGGTACAGCATCGGTTTCGAGATTTCCGCCTTGGCCGCGATCGCGTCCATGGACGTTTCGTGAAAACCTCTGTCGGAGAAGACGTCGACAGCAGCGTCGAGCATCTGCTGCTCGCGCACTGCGCGCGGCAGTCGCTTGGTGCCGCCGGCCATTCGTCCTCCATCATCGTCGAACCCGCTATCTTACTCTACGGTAATAAAGTGGGCCCGACCGGCGGACGAGAAGAATACCAGCACCCGGTCGCGGACTCCGCACTAGCAGGCGATGACGCCCTTGGCGCGCGCGACGGTCAGGACCGCCTCGTCGACACGCTGCTGCGGCAGCTTGCCCGAGGCCACAACGCTTTCGAGGTGATCGAGCACCCGCGGGACGTCGTCGGTGGTGAGCCACAGGGCGACATCGACACCGGATTCCAGCGCGGTCTCGACGGCGACGGTGATGTCGTAGCGGTCGGTGATCGCCTGCATGCCGCTGAGGTCGTCGGTGAAGATCGGCCCGGTGAACGGCGGCGCCCCGTATCCGGTGCCACCGCGCAGCAGCGCCACGGCGTCGGGACTGATGCTGGCGGGAATCCCGGGTGCGGTCAGACCCGGCACCTCGAGGTGGCCGAGCATGACGCCGACACCCGTGGACACCAGGTTCCGGAACGGGACGAGGTCCTTCGTCTGCAACTGCTCGAGCGGCGGGGTGGTGACGGCCCCGGTGTGTGAGTCGCCGGACGCCGATCCGTGTCCGGGGAAGTGCTTGATGACGGGCAGGATTCCCGCGTCCCGCATTCCGCGCGCATACGCGTCGGCGTAGCGGGTGACCACGGCGGGATCGTCGGAGTAGGAGCGGTCGCCGATCACGCTGTCGTCCGGCTGGCTGCTCACGTCCACGTCGGGGGCGAAGTTCACGGTGACACCGAGGTCCTTCAGTCCGCGACCGCGCTCTAGCGCCATCTGGTACGTCTGTTCCTCCGTCATCGTGGCTGCGGTCTGCCGGGCGGACGGATCGGCACCGAGCAGGTTCTCGACGCGCGACACGCGCCCACCCTCCTCGTCGATCGTCACCATCAGGGGCAGCGACGACGCCGACGCCACCTGGGGAATCTCACGGTTCGCGAGCATGGACTCGTCGGTCCAGCTCCCGACGAAGATGCCGCCGATCTGCTCGTCACGGACCACCTGAGCCGCATCCGCCGTGCCGGTCACTCCGACGTTCAGCAGCTGAGCGAGCTTGCGCCGCAACGGCAAAGACTGCAGGAACTCCGTCTCGCACGACGCCGGCGCGGCGGCGGGCGCTGCGGTGCCGGTGTGCGACGCCGGCTCGACGGAGGACGGCGACGGTGTCGCCGACGACGACTCCGCGACCGTCCCGCCACCACCCGACGAACATCCGGCGACGAGGCCGGTACAGGCAGCGAGCGCGAGTGCATACTTGATCCGCATGGGTTCGACGGTAGCCCAGTTCGCCGTCCGCACCCCCGCGGCAGGCGCCGAATCGACGACCGCTGCCGCCCGTCTTGGTAATCTGGACACAGAGGAAGCCCGTACTCAGGAGGTCGTAGTGCCCGGTGGTTTGATGTTGATCGCCTACGACGGATCCGACAACGCCAAGCGTGCGGTGGAGTGCGCAGGTCGCTTCCTCGCCTCCAATCGCGCTGTGCTGGTGACGGTGTGGGAGCCGATGGTCCGTCAGGCCGCCCGCATGTCAGGTCTGTCCGGTGTGATGCAACCCGAGTGGGTGCCCGACGAGGAGACCGAGGACGTCGCGTTCTCCGACGCCAAGGTCACCAACGAAGAGGGTGTCCAACTCGCCGAGGCCGCCGGACTCGCCACCGAGGGTCGCTGCATCGAGTGCACCAGCACGATCTGGACGGCCATCGTCGAGACGTCCGACGAACTCGCGGTCGACATCATCGTCACCGGCACCCGGGGCACCACCGGCCTGCGGTCGTTGCTGCAGAGCAGCGTCGCCGACCACGTGTTGCGCCACAGTCACCGCCCGGTGCTGATCGTGCCTCCCGGGAAGTAGTCCGGACGCCCGACTACTGTCGGGTGACCATGGACGGCTTCCTCCTCTCCCGCGCCGACCGGACGTTGCGTACGTCCGGTGCGCGGCACGGGTACGACACCGCGGCAGCCGCTGTCGCGGCCCTCGCGAACGGTGACACCGAGTTGATCGTCGGAGCGCTGCCGTTCGATCCCCAGCGTCCTGCCGCGCTGACCGCCCCGGAATCGTGGGAGTTCACGGACGGTCCGTGGCGGCCCGGCACCGTTCCCGACCTCCCGCCCGTACGCCTCACGCGACAAATCCCCGACCCCGCCGAGCACGTGGCTCGGGTGCGGTCCCTCGTCGACCGCCTGCGCGAGGGCATCCTCGGCAAGGTGGTGGCCGCACGCAGCGTCACCCTCCGTTCGGACACCCCTATCTCCGCAGAAGCGTTGGCCGCGAGAATGATTCACCAGAATCCCACCGCGAACGGGTTCGCCGTCGACCTCTCCGCGGCCGGCGAGGGCTTCCGCGGACGCAGCCTCGTCGGCGCCAGCCCCGAGGTGCTGCTCAGTCGGCGCGGGCGACGCGTCACCTGCCGTCCCCTCGCCGGAACAGCCCCGCGGCGCGCCGATCCGGAGGCCGACGAGAAGGAAGGTCGCGGCCTCCTGGAGTCCACGAAGAACCTGGCCGAGCACGCGTTCGTCACTGCCTGGATCAGGGAGGTCCTGGCGCCGCTTTGCACCGAGTTGACCGTCCCGGACTCCCCGGTTCTCACGAGCACGCACGAGGTGTGGCATCTCGCGACCCCCATCGAAGGCGTGCTGCGCGACGCGTCGACCAGCGCTTTGAGCCTGGCCACCCGGTTGCACCCGACGCCCGCGGTGTGCGGCACCCCCACCGACCTCGCCCTCGCGACCATCCGGGACGCCGAGGAGGATCGGCGGTTCTACGGCGGCGCCGTCGGGTGGTGCGACGGCGACGGCGACGGCGACTGGGTGGTGGCCATCCGCTGCGCCGAGATCGCCGCGGACGGACTCGAGGCACTGGCGACGGCGGGTGGGGGCATCGTCGCCGAGTCCGACCCGGAGTCCGAACTCGACGAGACGACCACCAAACTGCGCACGCTGCTCCGGGCGCTCGGCGTGCAGCAGAGCCTGTGAACTGCAGAAACGGTGGCCCACGAGCACCAATCAGCAGTTCGCCGGCCCGTGGGTGATACCTTGACCCGAGCAATTCGTACGCGGGAGTAGCCGTGTGCGTCGATGGCACGACGGTGGGAGATGTCTGATGGGGAAGTTCCTTGTGCCCGGTGTGGTCAGCGCCGTGGTCGGTGTCGCTCTCGGCACCGTGGCGACGCTCGGCATCACCGCAGCCGCACAGGACAACACGCGTCCCGAGATCGACCGCAGCGGCAACGCGGATTCCTCGCTCCTGAACCAGGTTGAGTACGGCAGCCGCTGAGAGCGCCGGCTCAACAAGTTCCCGCACTTCCCCCGAGTCGGCGGCCATGTCGTCCATGGCGCCCTCGGCGGAGCCTCTGTCACGGCGGTGGCTGTTCGGCGCCTCTGTCGTAGCGTTTCTTCTCGCATTTCTCCAAACCCCCGGCCGGCTCGCCGCTGACACCAAGTACGACCTGTCCCAGAATCCGATCGGATTCCTGGAACGGGCCGCGCATCAGTGGAGCAGCCAGGCCCCCCTGGGTCAGGTGCAGAACCAGGCCTACGGTTACTTCTTTCCGCACGGCGCGTTCTTCGCGCTCGGCGACGTCCTGAGCGTCCCGCCGTGGATCACCCAGCGGATCTGGTGGGCCCTGCTGCTCGTCGCCGGATTCTGGGGCATCGTCCGTCTCGCCGAGGCGCTCGGCGTCGGCAGCCGCTCGTCCCGCATCATCGCCGGTGTCGCGTTCGCGTTCTCCCCCCGTGTCCTCACCACCCTCGGTTCGATCTCGTCGGAAACCCTCCCGATGATGCTGGCGCCGTGGGTCCTTCTGCCCGTGGTCGTCGCACTCTCCCATGTGAGTGACAAAGCGTCCCGGGACACACGGTGGCACTCACATGCACGGCTGGCGGCCCAGTCGGCGCTCGCCGTCGCGTTGATGGGTGCGGTGAACGCCGTCGCGACCGTCGCCGCGTGTCTCGTCGCAGGTCTGTGGTGGATCGCGCACCGGCCGAACCGTCGGTGGTGGGTGTTCACCGCCTGGTGGTTCCCGTTCCTGGCGCTGGCCACGCTGTGGTGGATCGTGCCGCTGCTACTGCTCGGCAAGGTGAGCCCACCGTTCCTCGACTACATCGAGTCGTCCGGGGTGACCACGCAGTGGACGTCCCTCGCCGAGATCCTCCGCGGCACCGACAGCTGGACGCCGTTCGTCTCCCCCGAGCGCATCGCAGGCGCGGTCCTCGTCACCCAGCCCGCCGCGGTCGCGGCGACCGGGCTGATCGCCGCCGCCGGGCTCGCCGGACTGTGCATGCGGTCGATGCCGGCCCGCGGTCGCCTCACCCTGATCCTGTTCGTCGGTGTCGCCGGACTCGCGGCCGGGTACATCGGCGAACTAAGCTCCCCGTTCGCCGAGCAGGTGCGACTGTTCCTCGATTCCACCGGGGCACCCCTCCGGAACGTCCACAAACTCGAGCCGCTCGTCCGACTGCCCCTCGTGCTCGGGCTGGCGCACCTGCTGGCGAAGGTGCCGCTGCCCGGGTCCGTGCCGGTCGCGCGGTGGCGCAGCGCGTTCGCGCACCCCGAGCGCGAACCGATGGTCGCGGTGACGAGCCTGGTGCTGGTCGCCCTCACCCTGGCGACGTCGCTGGCGTGGACGGGCAAGCTCGCACCGCGGGGCACGTATTCCGAGGTCCCCGACTACTGGCAGCAGGCCGCCTCGTGGCTGGAGGACAACGCCGGGGGCACGAGCCCCGACGGTTCCGACGCGGAGCGTGCGCTTGTGGTGCCGGGCGCACCGTTCGGCAGCCAGCTCTGGGGTCTCACCCGCGACGAGCCGATGCAGGCGCTGGCGTCCACGCCGTGGGYGTCCCGCGACGCCGTCCCGCTCACCCCGCCCGGCACCATCCGGGCCATGGACTCGATCCAGCGGCTGATCACGGACGGCCGCCCGTCGGATGGCATGGCGCAGACCCTGCTCGGCCAGGGCATCCATTACCTCGTCCTCCGCAACGACCTCGACCCCGAGACGTCGCGGTCGACGCGCCCACTGCTCGCGCACCAGGCCGTTACCGGCTCGCCCGGATTCACGCAGGTCGCGGAATTCGGCGAGGACATCGGTCCCGGCGATGTCGAAGGCCTGGTGATCGACAGCGACCTGCGTCCCCGGTACCCGGCGATCGAGATCTTCGAGGTGTCGATGCCGGACGGTTCGCCGACGACGAGCGGGCCGTACACCGCGAACCTCGACGGCATCCCCCGGGTGCAGGGCGGGCCCGAATCGCTGCAACGCCTGCGGGAGAACGGCGCCCTGCCCGGAGCCGGACCGGTATTGCTGGCCGCGGACGCGACGCGCGCCGGACTACCGGTCGACGACGTCACCGTCACGGACACGCCCCGGAACCGGGAAACCGATTACGGCCAGGTCGACAATCACAGTTCGGCACTGCGCACCCCGGACGACGCCCGCCGCACGTTCAATCTCGTCCCCGACTATCCGGTGGCGGACACCCCGCTGGTGGAGGGGCAGTGGGAGGGCGCGACGCTGAGCGTGTCGAGTGCGGCGTCCGACGCCACGCAACTCGGCGGCACCTCCCCGGCCAGCAGCGCCGCCGCGACCGTCGACGGTGACCCGGCGACGGGCTGGTTCAGCAACGGCATCGAGCGGGCGCTGGGCCAGTGGCTCCAGATCGACTTCGACACCCCACTCACGAGTTCTCTGCTGCACATCACGACCAGCCCGGCGGCGATCGGCGCCCCCGTCCGCTGGATGGAGGTGTCGACCCCCAACGGCAGCACGGCCGTGAAGGTGGATGCCCCGGGCAAACCGATCGCCGTGTCCGTTCCCGGCGGTGTCACCCCGTGGGTGCGGATCACCGCGACCCGAACCGAGAACGGTTCCGCGGGAACGCAGTTCGGCATCAGCGAGGTGTCGGTCGAGGACTTCTCCCAGCGTGACGCCCCGGTAACCGTGCCGATCCGGTACCGGACCGTGTTGCCTTCCACTCCTCAGGGTGCGTCCGTCTCGGGTTGGGATCTCAGCCAGGAACTCCCCGGCCGCAACTCGTGCGCCGAGTCCCCGGACCGCGTGCGGTGCAGTAACGCCTTCGTCCTGCCGCCCGAGGAGGTCGGCACGTTCGAGAGAACGTTGTCGGTGCCCGAACCCACCGCGGTCACGCCGCAGCTCGTGCTGCGGGCACGGCATGGCGCACCACTGGAAGAGATTCTCACTCAACGGGATTCGCCGTCCGCCCATGGGACCAGCAACATCACCGACCTTCGTGGGTCGGCGTTCGCCGCCACCGACAACGATCCGCGTACCAGCTGGTCGGCGAAGCAGGACACCACCAGCGGCAAGGGCGCGAAACCGACCCTCACGATCGACCTTCCCCAACCCACGCTGGTCACCGGCCTGCAACTGACGCCCAGCGCGGGCGCCGTGCCCGCCGCCCCCGACCGGGTCGCCGTCGACCTCGGGAACGGACCGCAGGTGCGCGACGTCGACGAGGACGAGGACGACGGGACCGTGACGGTCGAACCCCGGGTGACCGACCGGATAGTGCTCAGCCTCGTGTCCTGGAAGAGCACCCTCGATCAGAACGCGCTGGGTTTCGCCCAGCTGCAGCCGGCGGGCCTCGCCGAGGTCGGGGTGCTGGGCGAGGACGGCGTCCTGCTGCCCGGTTCGGGTCCGGCCGACGACGCCGGCGCCCGCCCGGTGACGGTGCCCTGCGAGGAGGGGCCGGTCGTGACGATCGGCGGGCAGCCGGTGCGCACGAGCGTCACGGCAACCGTCGGGCAAGTGCTCTCCGGTGACCCGGTTCCCGCAACCCTCTGTGACACCCCCGGCCCCGTCCCGCTGGGAGCCGGATCCCAGGACGTGACCGTCGACCCGGGGTCGGCGTTCTTCGTCGACAGTCTCCGCCTCGACGCCGGACCGCAGGCCAAGGCCGTTCCGACCGAGCAGGTGTCGACCACCGCATGGACGGAGAACCACCGGGAACTCACGGTGCCCCGCTCGGACGCCGAGCGCGTCGTCGTCGTCCCCGAGAGCACCAACGTCGGCTGGGTGGCCACCGCACCGGACGGCAGCGAACTGACACCGATCGTCGTGGACGGCTGGCAGCAGGGGTGGATCCTGCCCGCGGGAACCGAGGGGACGGTGACCCTCGACTTCCCCACCGACCACTGGTACCGCCTGGGGATCTTCGGCGGTCTACTCCTGCTGATTCCGCTGATCGCCGCCGCACTGTGGCCGCGCCGCGCACGCGAGCGCGATCCCGGCCCGGCACCGCGGACCTGGGGCAGCGCGACGGTCGGGTGGCTGGGAATCCTCGCTGCCGCCACCGTGATCGGTGGTCCCGTCGGCGCGGCGACGACGGTCGTGGTGACGCTACTGGCCGTCACCCTCGTCCGCCTACGCGGAACCGCCACCACCGCGCGCGTGCTGGTGGGGGTCGCCGGAGCGTCGACGATGCTCGGCATGGCGATGCTCTCCACCGGCCCGTGGCGCGCACCCGGCGGGTACGTGGGGCACTCGTTCCTCGTTCAGTTCCCGCTGCTGCTGGCGCTCGTCGCCACCGGGCTGGCGGTGCTGCCGCTCGGACGGTCCGTGCTCCTGGCGCGCGCCTCCCAGCGCTTGACGGCGCGGCGAGCAGGTTCCTCCACCAACGCGTAACTGGCCGACGCGACCGCGACGCTCATCACGGTCGTGAGGAACAGGATGTAGACGAAGTGGCCGGTGAACGGAACGAGCCCGAACACCGGAAAGACGATCGACAGCACCGCGAGGTGCCAGATGAAGATGCCGTACGACCAGCGGCCCACTGCGAGAGCGAGCGGACTCGCGAGGTAGCGGTGGGTGGACGTGTCGGACAGCACCAGCGGGGCCATCAGCGCGAAGCTGATGACGGCGCCGAGCGCCATCTTGACGGCGTACTGCCACGGTTCGGGACGCACCAGCCCCTCCGGGCCGGCCAGATCGGTCGCGGTGAGCGCGAATGCCACTGCGGCGACGAGAAACATCCGGACGCGATGATGCGCCCAGCGGTGCATTCGCCCGGGCGGACTCACCGCCAGCTCGGCGAGCAACATCCCGGCTCCGAACCAGGGCAGGTACCCCGGTAACCAGTTGTCGTGATGAATGCCACCCGGCGTCGACACCGGCACGAATGCCCACGTCAGACTCACCGCGATCAACGCGAGAATCGCCGGAACCCGCAGCCGCGCAGCCGGACCCCGCAACCGGACCAGCGCGAACGCCAGCAGCGGAAGCACCAGGTAGAAGGCCACCTCCACCGACAGACTCCACATCTGGGTCAAACCGTCGGTGAGCGTAAGGGGCACGAACACCTGCACGAGACCGAGATTCGCCCACCACGTGCGGTAACTCGCGTTCGCGGTGGGCAGGAACGTCAACACCACCGCCACGGCGACCCAGTACGCGGGCAGGATGCGCGTCGCCCGCGAGATCCAGTACCGGACGATTCCCTGGGCGGGGCCCATCCCCCGCGCCGCCCCGGCATGGCTGCGCCACAACAGGAATCCGGACAGCGCGAAGAAGACCGCCACCGCCAGATCGAATCGTCCCCAGATGCGCCCGAGAACGGGCACGTGCGTCGCACCGGTCTGGAACGCGACGTGCGTCACGAGCACCCCCAGCGCCGCGAGACCGCGCATTCCCTCGAGTGCGGGAATGAAACTGCGCGGCGGTGCGGTCGTGCTCGTGGTGGTGGCCGAGGTGCTCATCACCAACAGTGTGCCTGGTCCGGGGGCTGTGACGGAAAACTCCGTTCGAGTCACTTCGCTGGCGAACGGCCGATGCGTTTACTATCCGATGGGGCAAATGCGCATTCGAGACTGTTAGTGTTTTGCCTCACGTGGTGTCGATGTGGGCTCCATGCGATCCGTGCAGCCGTGCTGCCGGTGGGGGAATCTCAATCGACAGAATTGGGTTAGGAGAGAAAGCATGGCGGAGCGCTCAGGGCCGAGCCGGATACTTGCTTGCATTCTGGTGGGCCTCGGTGCCTTCCTCTTGGCCGTCGCCATTCTCATTCCCACCTACACGGTGGGCAAATTGGAGAAGACGCCCTTGGACCTCGAAGTGACCACGATCGCCGAAGGTTCCGGCAGCGTGCTCAACTCGCAGGCTCTTCTCGCAGGCAAGGCCGAAGTCAACACGAACGTTCCACTGGTGTCACAGCGCTACGTCACCACCGAAGACCCCGCGGACGCGGACGTCGTCACTCTCCAGGCGGGGCAGACGCTGCGTCGCACCGACAAGCAGGGCGACACCGGACTGCTGTCCGCGATCGTCGACCGCAACACCGTCGACCGCAAGACGTCGATGCCGACCAACGACCCGGTGGGCACCATCCAGACGCAGCCCAACCAGCCTGCCGAGGAAGTTCCGCGCGACGGACTGCAGTACAAGTTCCCGTTCAACTCGGAGAAGCAGAGCTACCCCTACTTCGACCTGAACGCGCGCGCCACCCAGGACATCAACTTCGTCGAGGAGACGGAGATCAACGGCCTGAAGGTGTACCACTACAACCAGACGATCGAACCGGTCGACTTGTCGAAGGTGGTCAGCTCGCCCACCAACAAGCTGACGCTGCCCGCCGAGGCGTGGGGCGTCCCCGGTGGCACCCTCCCCGTCACGATGACCCGCTGGTACACCAACGTGCGCGACCTGTGGGTCGAGCCCGAGACCGGTGTCGTCGTCAAGGGCCAGGAGCAGCTGCACCAGTACTACGCCCGCAACAAGGACAAGCCGGAGATCGACGTCCTGAAGGTGGAACTGCCGTTCAACGAGCAGACCATCGAATACCAGGTCCAGCAGGCCAAGGACGGCATGGACAAGATCAGCACGTTCGGTCGCACCGTGCCGATCATCGCCGGCATCCTCGGTGTCATCGCACTGATCGCGGGACTCGTCCTGGGTCTGCGCGGCGGCAAGGGCAGGCAGCCCGCGCACACCGCCGGCGACGACTACCCGCCGAGCGACGGTGGCCGCCACGTCGACCTGGACAAGTCGGAGGCTCCCACCGAGCAGCACGACTGGACCACGGACAAGACGGAAGAGATTCCCGTGCAAGATCCGCGCAGGTACGACGAGCGCTAGACGTAAGGAGCCGGACGCCACGTAGTCCGGTGCGAAGGGGACCTCGGTAGTGCACCGAGGTCCCCTTCGTCGTTCCCGGGGGCGGCCCGTGCGGTGTCGCCCGATGTCACAGGCGGCTCGTCGGACCGCCCGGATGTCAGATCGGGCGCGGGGCATCGCGCCGCGCGCTGCGCACGGCGAGGACGCTGGCGACCAGTGCGGTGCTCGACGCGACCGTCACGGCGACGGCGATGAACTGCCCGATCGTGGACGCGAGGGTCAGCATGCCGGTCATCTCGACGGCGAAGCCGATCCAGGCGATCACGGCGAGGTGCGTCCGCTCCCCCGCGATGGCGGACAGCAGGGCGCCCTGCAGGACGGCCAGGCAGGCACCGTGGAGCGCGAACAGCCACAGCAGCGACTGGACGGGCTGGTATGCGTCGCCGACGAGAAGCGGGACGAGGGGGGCGGCCACCGCGACGGCCGCGACGAGGACCGCGCCGAGTCCGACGAGGACGGCGAGCGCCGACCGGATCGCCTGGACGGAGTGCGCGGGATTCGCCATCCGCGGATAGAGCACCACCCCGACGGCCTGCGGCAGCCAGAACGCGGCCTTGGTGGCGACGGCGCCCAGCGCGTACAGGCCGGCGTCGTCGTTGCTGAGCACGATCCGGGCGATCACCAGGTCCATCGACGACAACGCGATCAGCGCCAATTGCACCTGCGACGCCTTCAGCACGGCCGCGACGCCGATCCGGGTGCTCGACTCCCCGGTGATCGCGGAATCGGCGAACAGGCGCGCACACAGGGCCACCAGCCCCGTGCCGACCGCACTCGCGGCGAGGGCGAGGCCCGGCCCGGCGCCGACGGCCAGAACCACGACCGCGGGTACGACCTTCGCGATACCCGCGGCCGCGAGGACGACGCTGAGCGGACCGAACCGTGCCGCGCCCTGCAGCAGTCCCTGCTCGGTGGCGAGCAGGACCAGGACGGGCGCCGTGATGAGCGCCGAGAACGTGGCGAGCATGCCGGTGTCGAGGGCCCACGACACGAGGGGGGCGAGCAGCATCGCGGCGACCGCGACGATCACCGCGCAGCGGTACCCCAGCAGGCGGACCGCGTGGGCTCCCTTGCCCCGGACCACCTCGCGGGCGACGACGGTCTGCAGCGCGAGAGCGGGGACGGCGAGGACGAGTTGGGCCGCGAGCAGGCTCGCGAACTCCCCGTAGCCGGCCGGGCCGAGCCAGCGGCTCGCCGGCAGATGCAGCAGGTAGGACGCGATGTTCGCGATCATCGAGCCCGCCGTCACCATCGTCACCCCGGCGACCGCCGAGCTGGTGAGGGTCTGGCGTGGCATGCGCCCCATGATGCACTACGTGCCCTGCGAGCCGGGTCGATGCACCACGTATCGTGACGGCCCATGACCGCCCGGCGCCGAGCATCGTTCGTCGCGCCGGTCTACAGCCTCCTTCTGGCGTTGCTGATCCTCGGGCCGCTGCTCGGTCCGGGCTATCTGCTGTTGCGGGACGCGGTCAGCACTCCCCGCTCGTATCTCACCGACTCGGCGCTCGGCCTCACGGACGCCGCCGCGCGGGCCGTGCCGCAGGACGCTCTGCTCGCGACGCTGAGCGTTTTCGTCGACGGCGGCCTGGTGGTGAAGGCGATCCTGCTGCTGGCGCTGTGGGCGGCGGGCTGGGGTGCCGCCCGGATGGTCCGCACCGTCCTGCCGACGGCGGGGCTCGGACCGCAGCTCGTCGCCGCGACGGTGACGGTGTGGAACCCGTACGTCGCCGAGCGACTGCTGCAGGGGCACTGGAGCCTGCTGACCGGGTACGCGGCGCTGCCGTGGACGGTGTGCGCGGCGGTCGCGATTCGACGGGGTCACCGCCGGGGGTGGTTCGCCCTCGCGGCCTGCCTCGCCGCGGCCGGTCTGACCCCCACCGGGGCGTTGCTCGCGGCGGTGACGGCGGTGGCCGTCCTCGCGCTCCTCGGCGGACGATCGGCCGCGTGGCTCCGGGTGACGGGCGCGCTGGGCCTGTTCGTCGTCGCGAGCGCGCCGTGGCTGGCGGCCACGGCACTGGCCGGCGGCGGCGGGGACGGCTCCGATCCCGCAGGGGTCGCGGCGTTCGCGGCGCGCGCCGAGCCGGGGCTGGCGACGCTGGGCAGTCTCGCCGGACTCGGCGGCGTGTGGAACGAGACCGCCGTCCCGGACACCCGGACCACACTGTTCGCCCTCGTCGGAACGGTCCTGCTGCTCGGGGTCGTCTTGTGCGGACTCCCGGCGCTGTGGCGGCGGC
This sequence comes from Rhodococcus sp. P3_B8, assembly GCF_056402775.1. Lineage (NCBI taxonomy): Bacteria > Bacillati > Actinomycetota > Actinomycetes > Mycobacteriales > Nocardiaceae > Rhodococcus > Rhodococcus sp. P3_B8. The sequence goes on along the minus strand of NZ_JBFUGT010000016.1, from coordinate 13,526 downwards.
GACGGCATCCCGTGGTGGCCGCACTGACAGCGCTCGCGCTGGTGGCGGTGCTGCTGCCCGCACTCGGCGCGACCGCGTGGGGACTCGACGTCGGCCGCTGGCTGGTGCAGAACGTGCCCGGCGCGGGATTGCTCCGGGACGCGCAGAAGTGGGTGGCGCTCGCGGCGCCGCTGTATGCGCTCGCCGCCGCGGCCGCGGTGCTGCGACGCCCCGGCACGTGGTCCGTCTCGGCCGTCCTGGTCGTGCTGCTCGCCCTCCCCGACCTCGCGTGGGGCGTCGGGGGCGCGCTGCGCCCGGTCCACTATCCGCCGTCGTGGGAGCAGGTGGCCGCCGAGGTGGCGCACGAGTCGGACAGCGGGGACGTCGCCGTGCTGCCCACCGGCATGTTCCGCAAGTTCTCCTACAGCGGTGCCGCTCCCGTTCTGGACCCCGCCCCGAGGATGCTGCCGGATGACGTGCTGCAGACGGGCGAGCTGGTGGTGGCCGGTGGCACGGTGACGGGCGAGGGGTCCCGGGCGCAGCAGGTGGAACGGGTGCTGCTCACCGGCGGTTCCGCCGCCGAACTCGCGCCGCTGGGCGTCCGGTGGGTCCTGGTCGAGCGCGACACGCCCGGGCCGCGCGGCGAATCTGCGACCACCCTGGCCGGTCTGGAGCGACAGTTCTCGGACGGGCATCTGGAGCTGTATCGCGTCGGCGGCGACGTCGCGCGGCACGAGGCGTCCGACCGGGCGCGTGCGACGGTGGTCGCGGCCCACGTGCTGTGGGGCCTGCTGCTGGCCGGCGGTCTACTCGGCGCGGGCGTGCTCGAGGCCCGGACGCGCCAGCGCCGGCGACACCAGCCCTGACGTCCGCAGGCCCGCGGCCGTGCCCGCCAGCACCTCGTGGACGCCGTTACCGGTGTGCTTCCAGGAGAACTCACCCGCGCGGACCCGTGCCTTCTCGCCGAGGACCATGCGCGTCTCGGGGTCGAGCAGGAGGGTGTTGACGGCCGCGGTCAGTTCGCCGACGTCGGCCGTCGCCGCTTCCGCACTGCCGACCAGCACACCGGTCACGCCGTCGACGATCGAATCCGTCAGCCCCTTGGAGCTGCGGTAACCGACGGTCGGGACCCCGTGCTGTGCGGCCTCGATGACGGCCAGACCCCAGCCCTCCTTGCGGGACGGCATGACGTGCACCCAGGACTGCGACAGCAACTGGTGCTTACGGGTTTCGTCGACGTGCCCGTGGAACGTGACGGCGTCGCCGATGCCCAGTTCGTGCGCGCGGTCGCGGAGATTCTGTTCCCACCAGCCGCCACCGATGACGTCGAGGTGCACATCGGCGATCGTGGGACGCAACGCCGCGACGGTCTCGAGGGCGTCCTCGATCTGCTTGTGCGGCACCAGCCGGGACAGGACGCACACACTGGGGTGCACGGTCCGGGTGTCGGCGCCGCCGATGTCCACGCCGACAGGAATGTCGTCGGCGCCGTTGCGTACCACCGCGATCCGTTCGCGCTCGACACCGAGTTCGACGAGTTCGTCGGCGGACGGCAGCGACACGGTGAGGTACTGGTCGTCCCGGTGGGTGCGCGGCGACAACCGTGATTCCACCCACCAGCCGATCTTGCCCATCAACCGGCCCGCCACGGGCCACTGCTCGCGATGACAGTGATGCACGAGCAGCGTCACGGGTGCACCGGCGACGACGCGGGAGAAGAACGGGATGCCGTTCTGGGTGTCGATGACGGCGTCGGGCCGGATACCTCGCAGCGGTCCGAAGCCGAGCCGGCCCGCGGCGATCGCGGCGAGGGCGCGGGGGTAGACGCTGTACCGTCCGCCCGCCCGGCTGATCTCGATGCCGTCGACGGTCTCCTTCTTGGCGGCGCCGCGGTAACCGGCGGTGCGGAGGGTGACCTTGATTCCCCGCGCCGCGAGCTGGGCGCCGACCTCCTCGAGGTACCGCTCGCTGCCGCCGCCCTGCGGGTGACCGGTGTCGCGCCAGCAGAGCAGCAGAACCTCTCGCACGTTCATATACTCCTGTGGTCGGTGCGGTACATGTGGTCTCGGGGCGGGACGTTCCGCGCTGTAGTCCCCGAACACCCTATCGGTCGCGTTCCACCGGATGTTGCAGCCACCGCGAACGGATTGCGGCCCCGGCGGCTGCACTCGCTAAGGTTCAGTCTCGTGACGACGCCTCCCGTGACCCGGCGATTCGGTCGACGGGCAACGCTGAAGCGGTCGTTCGGCCTGCTCAGCGACTTCCGGCACGAACAGACCGCACCCGACCTGTTCTACGGCGCCCTCGCCCGCGACTCCGTCGAACTGATCGGTGACCTGTACGGCGGTCTCACCGACTCGGATCTCACCGGGACGACGGTCCTGGACGTCGGCGGCGGCCCCGGTTACTTCGCGGACGTGTTCCAGCGGGCCGGCGCCCGGTACGTCCCGGTGGAGCCGGATCCGTCCGAGATGCATGCGGCGGGCCTTGCCGTGGGCGGCGCGGTCCGCGGGTCGGGGTTGGCGCTGCCGTTCCGGACGTCGTCGGTGGACATCTGCTTCTCCTCCAACGTCGCCGAGYACGTCAGCGAACCGTGGGCAATGGCGGACGAGATGGTCCGGGTGACGAAACCAGGCGGCCTGATCGTGCTGTCCTACACGTTGTGGTGGGGCCCGTTCGGCGGCCACGAGACCGGGCCGTGGCATGCACTGGGCGGTGAGTACGCCGCCCGCCGCTACCTGCGCAAGAACGGCCGAGAACCCAAGAACCGCTACGGTGTCTCGCTGTTCAAAGTGGGTGCGGCCGACGGGCTTCGGTGGGCCCGGCGCGCCCCGGACGCGGACTTCCTGGCGGCCTTCCCCCGCTACCACCCGCGCTGGGCGTGGTGGATGGTGCGCGTCCCCGGACTGCGGGAGTTCCTGGTGAGCAATCTCGTTCTCGTGATGCGGAAGCACTGACCGTGGTCGCGCTGGCTCTCGACATCGGTGGCACCAAGATGGCCGCCGGGATCGTCGACGCGGACGGCACGGTGCCGCATCCGGCGACCATCCCCACGCCGGAGACCGGCGTCGCGGACGCGTGCGCCGCGCTGCTGCGCGAGGTTGCGGGAGCGGCGACGATCACGTCGGTCGGCATCGCGTGCGCGGGACCGGTCGACACGGTCGCCGGCACCGCGTCACCCATCAACATCGACGAGTGGTCGGGCGGATTCGGCCTGGTCGGCTTGGTGCAGGAACTTTTTCCCGGCGTCCCCGCGAGGCTGGCGATGGACGGTGCCGCCGCCGCTCTCGGCGAGCATCACCACGGTGCCGGGCGCGGTGCCCCCGACCTGCTGAGCCTGGTCGTGTCCACCGGTATCGGCGGCGGAGTGGTCCTCGGCGGCCRCATCGCCACCGGCCGGACCGGAAACGCGGGTCACATCGGTCACCTGGTGGTCCCCGGCGGAACCGAGCCGTGCACGTGCGGCGGGGTGGGGTGTCTGGAGACGGTGGCGAGCGGACCCTCGTCCGTGCGCTGGGCCCGCTCCCGGGGATGGCGCGGCACGACGGGCGTCGAATTGGCGAGGGCCGCCGCGGACGGGAACGACGTCGCCGTGGCCGCCCTCGACCGCGCGGGGACCGCACTGGGGCAGGCCATCGCGTCCGCGGCAGCCCTCCTCGACGTCGATCTCGCGGTGATCGGTGGCGGATTCGCGCAGGCCGGACCCGCGTTGTGGGACCCGATGCGCAGGGCCGCCGCCCGCCACGCCCGGTTGTCGTTCGTCGCGGATCTGCGGGTGGTCCCGGCGGAACTCGGCGCCTCCGGAACCCTCGTCGGGGCGGGAGTCCTGGCCGTCGACGAGGGCTGACGCAGCGGGATCTCCTCACCTGTTCCGAAATTCTGTAACGTGTTCTAGTGTTCAGGGTCACACCACGTTCAGGAGAGGAGGTGACCGTGAGCGCGAGCACTGCCCGATCCGCCGACGACTCCGATCACTCGTCCGAAGTCGCCCGGCCCACTGACTCCCGCCGCGATCCGGAGGTGCTGCGAGACGCGCTGCAACGCTGGCTCGCCGCCCAATTGCCCGCCGACGCCGCACCAGAGGTCACGCACGTCCACCTCCCCGACGCCAACGGCATGTCGAGCGAGACCATCCTGTTCGACGCCACCTGGTCCGGAGAGGTTCACCCACTGGTCGCGCGGGTCGCGCCTGCCGACACGACGATGCCCGTCTTCCCGGAGTACGACCTCGACGGACAGTTCCAGGTGATGGCACAGGTCCGGGAACACTCCGCCGTCCCGGTCCCGGTCGTCTACTGGTCCGAATCCGATCCCGGTCCGCTGGGCGCCCCGTTCTTCGTCATGGCCCGCGTCTCCGGGCAGGTCCCGCCGGACGTGATGCCCTACAACTTCGGGTCGTGGGTGACGGAGGCGACCGAGGAGCAGCGCGCGCTGCTGCAGCACAGTGCGGTGAATGTGCTTGCGCAGCTGCACGACATCGACCGACCGTGGGAGCGGTTCGCGTTCCTGCGACTGCCCGGCTCCGGTCCCACCGTCACCGAGGCGCTCGCCGCGCACATCCGGCAGCAACGCGACTACTACGAATGGACGACGCTGTCCGGTCCCCGGTCCCCGCTGATCGAACGCGGCTTCGCGTGGATGGAGGAGAACCTCCCGGACGACCCCTCCCCCGCCGTGTTCTGCTGGGGCGACGCCCGTATCGGCAACATGATGTTCGAGGACTTCCGGCCCGTGGCCGTACTCGACTGGGAGATGGTCGCACTCGGGCCCCGCGAACTCGACCTGGGCTGGATGACGTACCTGCACCGGTTCTTCGAGGACATCGCCGCGGCCGCCGGACTCGACGGGATGCCCGACTTCCTGCGCCTCGACGACCTCGCCGCCCTGTACGAGGAGCTGACGGGCCACACGCCCCGCGATCTCGAGTACTACACCGCCTACGCGGCACTGCGGCAGGCCACCATCATGCTGCGGATCCAGGAGCGCGCCATCCACTTCGGACAGGCCGTCGCTCCGGAGGACCCGGACGACATGATCATGCACCGCGCGTCGCTGGAGGCGATGCTCGACGGCACGTACTGGGAGAAGATCCGATGACCGCCGACTACGCGGGAAATCCGCTCTCCCCGATGGACGACTACCCCATCCATCAGGTGGCCGAACCCATCCGGCGCGTCGCCACGTCCGACCGCAACTTCTACGACCGCTACTACTTCAACTGCTATCCCTCGGCCGAGTCCGACCTCTTCCTCATCATCGGTCTCGGTCAGTACCCCAATCTCGGGGTGACGGACGCGTTCGCGGTGCTCCGCCGCGGCGACGACCACATCGTCGTCCGCGGGTCGGCGGCGCTGGGTCACGACCGCGCCGTCAGCACCGTCGGTCCGTTCCGCGTCGAGGTCCTCGAGGGTCTGCAACGCTTGCGGGTGGTGCTCGAGCCCGGCGACTACGACCTCTCCTTCGATCTCACCTTCGACGGCGCGATCCCCGCGACGCTGGAGCCCCGCCACTTCCGCAGGCAACTCGAGCGCGTCACGTTCGATACGAGCCGATTCGTCCAGACCGGCACCTGGGCAGGCGAACTCACGATCGACGGGCAGAGGCGCCCCGTCACCCCCGACACCTGGCGCGGCAACCGCGACCGGTCGTGGGGGGTGCGCCCCGTCGGCGAGTCCGAGCCGCCCGGACGGCGCGCGGTCGACGGGATCCAGAACTTCTTCTGGATCTACTCGGTGATGCAGTTCGACGACTACTCCGTCTCCGTCGTCCTGCAGGAGGACGAACTCGGCAGGCGCATCGTCGAGGAAGCCGTCCGCGTCTGGCCGGACGCCGACCGCGAACCCGAATGGCTGGGCCGACCCGAACACGAGCTGAAGTTCGAACCGGGGACACGCGACGTCACGTCGGCGTCGCTGAGTTTCCACCGCCCGACCGGCGAGGTCGTCACCGTCACCTGCGACCTGCTGGTTCCCAACTACATCGGTATCGGCACGGGGTACGGCCTCGAAGCCGATTGGCGTCACGGCATGTGGCAGGGCGAACTCGTGGTGCAGGGACTGCGCAAACGCGCGTCCGAGATCGAACCGGGACTCCGGATGTTCTGCCCCGTCGACAATCTCACCCGCTTCCGGCTCGAGGACGGCGGCGAGACCGTCGTCGGGACAGGGCTGTTCGAGGTCGCGGCGATCGGCCCACACGCACGGTACGGATTCGACAGTTTCACCGACACCGCCTCCTGACCGGGGGAACGACACGAGGAATGGACTCATGACCGACTACGACAAGCTCTACATCGGCGGCAAGTGGGTGGCCCCGGCCACCGATCAGGTGCTCGAAGTGTTCTCCCCGGCAACCGAGGAACGCGTCGGCAGCTGTCCCGTCGCGTCGCCGGCCGACATCGACGACGCCGTCGCCACGGCCCGGCGGGCATTCGACGAAGGTCCGTGGCCGCAGACCACTCCCGCCGAGCGCGGCGAGATCCTCGCGAAGGCGGCGAAACTCATCGAGGAGCGCGGCGACGCCCTCAACGCGCTGATCTCGTCCGAGATGGGTCAGCCGCCCGCGATGGTCGGGATGATGCAGCAGACGCCGTCGCTCGCGACCCTCAACTTCTACGCCGGTCTCGCGAACGAGTTCGAGTGGGAGCAGACCCGCACCGGCGCGTTCGGGCAGACGAAGGTGCTGCGGGAGCCCGTCGGTGTGGTGGCCGCGGTCCTCGCCTGGAACGTGCCACTGTTCCTCGCCGTCAACAAGCTGTCCCCGGCGCTGCTCGCGGGCTGCACCGTCCTGCTGAAGCCGGCACCCGAATCCCCGCTCTCCACGCACCTTCTCGCCGAGATCTTCGCGGAGGCGGGGGTTCCCGAGGGTGTCATCTCCGTCCTGCCCGGCGGCGCCGAGACCGGCGAATACCTGGTGTCGCATCCCGGCATCGACAAGATCACGTTCACCGGCAGCAGTCCCGTGGGCCGCAAGATCGGGGCGATCGCCGCACAGAACCTCAAGCGCTGCTCCCTCGAACTGGGCGGCAAGTCGGCGGCCATCATCCTCGAGGACGCCGACCTCGCGTCCACGATGCCGATGCTGGTGATGTCCGGACTCATGAACACCGGGCAGGCATGCGTCGCGCAGACCAGGATCCTCGCCCCGCGTTCCCGCTACGACGAGGTGTTGGACGCCCTCGTGGCGGGTGCCGGATTCATGACCGTCGGCGATCCGTCCGACCCGGCCGCGCAACTCGGTCCGCTGATCTCCGAGAAGCAACGCGACCGCGTCGAGGGCTACATCGCCAAGGGCAAGGAACAGGGCGCCCGCGTGGTGCTCGGCGGCGGCCGTCCGGAAGGCCTCGACAAGGGCTGGTACGTGGAGCCGACCATCTTCGCGGACGTCGACAACTCGATGACGATCGCCCGCGAGGAGATCTTCGGACCCGTCCTGTCCGTGATCCCCTACGACTCCGAGGACGAGGCGATCAAGATCGCCAACGACTCCGACTACGGACTCGCCGGCTCGGTGTACACCACCGATATCGATCACGGTCTCGCCGTCGCGAAGCAGATCCGCACCGGCACCTACGCCATCAACTGGTACGCGTTCGACCCCGGCTCACCGTTCGGCGGCTACAAGGCCTCCGGCATCGGTCGCGAGAACGGACCGGAGGGGCTCGAAGCGTTCTGCGAGACCAAGTCCGTCCTCATGCCGCCCGGCTACACGGGGTAGGCGGCTTCGCCGCCCGTGCGCCTTTCTGGTTGCTGCAGCTACCAGAAAGGCGCACAGGCGTTAGCGTGATCGGGTGACCGCATCGACCCCGGACACCACCCGCGACGCCGACGGTGAGAGTGCACTCACCGTCGTTCTCGCGTTCGGCGCGAACATTCTGATCGCACTGGCCAAGACCGTCGCCGCCGTGGTTACCGGCTCGGCGTCGATGGTGGCGGAGGCCGCCCACTCGTGGGCCGACTCGGGCAACGAGATCCTGCTCCTGATCGCCAATTCGCGGGCCAAGCGCACGCCGGACCGCATCCATCCGCTCGGGTACGGGCGCGAGGCCTACGTGTGGTCGATGTTCGCGGCGCTCGGGCTGTTCGCGCTGGGCGCGGGGGTGTCCGTCACGCACGGCATCCAGGAGCTCGTGCACGCCGAGCCGGCTACGAACTTCGCCGTCGCATACGTCGTGCTCGGTGTCTCGTTCGTGCTCGAGTCCATCTCCTTCCAGCAGGCGTACCGACAGTTGCGCGCCGAGGCCATCGCCATCGACCGCGACGTCCTGGCCCACGCACTCCGCACGTCCGATCCGACCACCCGGGCCGTGTTCGCGGAGGACGCCGCGGCGCTCATCGGTTTGGTCATCGCGTTCCTGGGCGTTCTGCTGCACCAGATCACGGGATCGGCGATCCCCGACGCAATTGGCTCCATCCTGGTCGGGATCCTGCTCGGCGTCATCGCGCTGATTCTGATCGACCGCAACCGGCGATTCCTGATCGGCGAGGAGGCATCCCCCGCCCTGCGCCAGGCCGGCATCGAGGCGCTCGAGGCGCTGCCCGAGGTCGACCGGGTGACGTTTCTGCGCATGGAGTACCTGGGACCACGACAGGCGTACCTGGTGGCGAGCGTCGACCTGGTCGGTGACTACGCGGAGTCCCGTGTCGCCCATACCCTCCGCGACCTCGAGGCCCGGCTCGAACGGAGCTCGCACGTGGTCCGCGCGATACTCACCCTGTCGACAGAGGACGAGCCGACGATCACCGTGTGAGATCGCCGGCTCGTCGCCGTTTCTGCGGTCTAGCTGCCGAACTGGATCCCGCCCAGAGGACCGCCGACGAGGACGATCTGCGGCATCGTGGTCTGGGGGTTGGCGACAGTGGTCAGCGACAGGCATTCGCCGAGGACCGCGTACGCGCCGTCGGGAAGTTCCGGCGTGGTGAACGTCTTGACCGCGTTGCCTGCGGCGTTCGCGACGACGCGCTCGATCGGGTTGGTGGCCCACGCGACGAATCCCGGTTCGAGGACAACAGCGGGATCGGCGAGGACGGCGGGCAGCTTGGTGGCGTCGAATGCCACGGCACCGCAGGACTGGGCGTCCAGCAGATTCAAGACGTTGGGGTTGGTGACGGTGATGTCGAGGGTGTTTCCGTCGACCGCGGTCACCACGGTGGGAGGCTGGACTTCCGGCGCTGCGGAAGCGGTCGCCGGCATTGCGACGGCTACGGTGGCGGCGGCAGCGGCAGCGAGTGCGGCACCTCCGGCGAGTCGTTTCATGCCCCTGCTGGTCCCTGTCTGCATCTGCAATCCTTTCGTCGGGTGCGAGCTTCGAGAATCGAGGCTTTACAAACCGAATGGTATGCGTTTACTGCAGAATCCTCCCCTGAAACGACGAATGTCACAGTGGTTCAGTCGGACTGAACCACTGTGACATTCGGTCACCGGGGAGGGACTAGCTCAGGCGCTGCTTCAGGGCCTCGAACTCGTCACGGATGCCGGAGGGAACCTTCTCGCCGAGGAACTCGAACCATTCCTCGATGAGCGGCAGCTCCTGCTTCCACTCGTCGACGTCAACCTTCAGCGCCTCGTCGACGTCGTCGGCGTCGACGTCCAGGCCGCCGAGCTCCAGATCGGCTGCGGTCGGAACGAATCCGATCGGGGTGGACTCGGCGCCGGCCTTGTGCTCGATGCGGTCGACGATCCACTTCAGCACGCGGGAGTTCTCGCCGAAACCGGGCCACAGGAAGCGGCCGTCGTCGCCGCGACGGAACCAGTTGACGTAGAAGATCTTCGGCAGCTTCTCGGAATCCGCGTGCTTGCCGAGGTTGATCCAGTGGTTCAGGTAGTCGCCGGCGTTGTAGCCGATGAACGGGATCATGGCCATCGGGTCGCGGCGGACGGTGCCCACGGCACCCTCGGCGGCAGCGGTCTGCTCGGACGACAGCGTCGCACCGAGGAACGTGCCGTGCTGCCAGTCGAAGGACTCGCTGACCAGCGGAACCGTGGTCTTACGGCGTCCACCGAACAGGATCGCGGAGATCGGAACACCCTGCGGGTCGTCCCACTCGGGCGCGAGGATCGGGCACTGCGACATCGGGGTGCAGTAGCGCGAGTTGGGGTGCGCGGCCTTCTCCCCCGACTCGGGCGTCCACTCGTTGCCCTTCCAGTCGGTGAGGTGCTGCGGGTCGCCTTCGAGACCCTCCCACCAGACGTCGCCGTCGTCGGTCTGCGCGACGTTCGTGTACAGCGAGTTGCCGGCCTCGAGCGTCTTCATCGCGTTCGGATTCGACCCGTAGTTGGTGCCCGGCGCGACGCCGAAGAAGCCGTACTCCGGGTTGACGGCGTACAGGCGGCCGTCCTCACCGAAGCGCATCCACGCGATGTCGTCGCCGAGGGTCTCGGCGCGCCATCCGGGGATGGTCGGCTGGATCATCGCGAGGTTGGTCTTGCCGCAGGCGCTCGGGAACGCGGCCGCGATGTAGTACGGCTTGTCCTCCGGGGAGATCAGCTTGAGGATCAGCATGTGCTCGGCCAGCCAGCCCTCGTCGTGGGCCATCGCCGACGCGATGCGCAGCGAGTAGCACTTCTTACCGAGCAGCGCGTTTCCGCCGTAGCCGGACCCGTAGCTCCAGATCTCGCGATCCTCGGGGAAGTGGGTGATGTACTTGGTGTCGTTGCACGGCCACGGGACGTCGGCCTGGCCCTCTTCGAGAGGTGCGCCGACCGAGTGCAGTGCCTTCACGAACGGCTTGTCGGTGCCGAGCTTCTCCATCGCGGCGGTACCCATGCGCGTCATGATGCGCATCGACACGACGACGTACTCGGAGTCGGTGATCTCGACACCCAGCTTCGGGTCGTCGGCACCGAGGGGACCCATGCAGAACGGCACCACGTACATGGTGCGTCCGCGCATGCTGCCGCGGTAGAGGTCGGTCATGAGCGACCGCATCTCGGTCGGGTCCATCCAGTTGTTGGTGGGCCCGGCGTCGATCTCCTCTCGCGAGCAGATGTAGGTGCGGGACTCGACGCGTGCGACGTCCGACGGGTCGGAGTTGCCGACGAACGAATTCGGCTTCTTCTCGTCGTTGAGTCGCGTGAACGTGCCGGCCTCGACGAGCTGCTCGGTCAGTCGATCCCATTCGGCGTCCGAGCCGTCGGCGAAGACGACGCGGTCGGGCTGAGTGAGTTCGGCAACCTCTCGAACCCAGGCGAGCAGCTCACTGTGCTCCGTGGGGGGCGTGCCGTCAGTTCCGTTCAGACCGGGAATGGTCGCTGAGGTCATCAAACTCTCCTGGGGTGAGCCGGAACCGGACCATCTGCCGTCCGCTGAGAGAACCTCGCAGCGAGTGCCAGACGGTCCGATTTCCCCTCTCGGCGGGGTCCAGCCAGGCCGTCCATGCCACATGGAAGACGCGGGCGCCGGGTGTCCTATCCCTAGAGGTTAACGCCGCGAGTCCCGTCTCGGGGAATCGGGTGCGGTTGGAATGGTCACAGAAACGATTCAGTAGAGCTACCAGGGGCCTTTCCCGCGTCTGCAGTGCGGATTTCGGAGGTGTTCAGCCGTTACCGAGAGTCCCACCATCGGTCTGCTGCCAGTGCACGACGCCGTCGCCGTCGCGGCGAAACTCCCAAGACGCGTACGCGCCGTCCTCGTGGATCATCGTCAGATGGTCTGCGTCGCCGTCCGAGTCGAGGTCGGAGGCGATGACGACGGCGTCGCCCGCGTCGAAGGTCTGGGTGTCGAGGACGCCGTCTCCGTCGATGTCGTGGGTCGGACCGGTGAGCGCGACCGCCCCGGAATCGGGACCGAAAGTGTCCGTATCGAGGTCCGGCACGTCCGGGACCAGAAAACTCTCAGTCGTCGCCACCGCGGTCTCCCTTCGCATTTCGGACCAGTTTCCCGCACAAATCAAGACATATCAAGATAATTCAACACGATTCCACACAAAAGCGGGCGAACCTCGGTCAGGCATCTATGTATTCAGACGTTCGCTGCGGCGATTCGGTTCCCCCGGCTGCCGGCGGACCTCCCGCAGACCCCGATCGACGGCCCCGAGGTCGCGTTCGCAGGACGACAACTGCCCGTTGCGTCTCGCGGCCAGGCGGCGGAGTTCGCCGTCGATCCGCGCGACCCGCTCGTCCACGTCCCGGGCGCACACCCGGCTCTCGGCGATGATCGCCTCACTCACCTGAGCCTCGGCCGCCAGCAGCCGGCCGAGGACGAACTGCTCCCACTGGGACCGCACGTGCACCAGCGCCTCGGCGGCCCACTGCCGCACGTGGGCACGTTCGGCGACGTGCCCGCGCGCCCGCGTCAGCCACCACGCCGCCACGGCTCCCAGCGCGAGGGTGAGCGGGATGGTCGCGATGTCGAGCGCCGGCACCATCGACAGCGGCGAGACCACCAGCCTGCCCAGACCGAGCCCGGCGGACGCACCGATCAGGATCGTCATCCGGTCTTCGAGTCCGCGGTGTCGCGGTTCGAGACCGTCCGGCGCAACCGGCTCCGGCAGCGGAACGTCGCTTTCGGGCGCGGCCACGGTGACGCCGACCCGCGACCGTAGGTCGTCGAGGCGCGCGGTGACCGCGGCATCGACCGCACCACTTCTCTCGCGCACCATCTCGGCGAGCCGGTCGGGGTAACCCTCGAGCGTCCCGCGGCCGGCGCGGTCGATCTCGGCGCGTGCGGTCGTGCCGGCCGCGCGACACTGGGCGGCCACCTCGTGCATCAACTCGACCTTCGCGAGCTGGACCTGACCGCGGAGCTGCGCGACCCGTTCGGTGCGCCTGCCGTCCCGCAGCGTCAGCGCGCGAACCCGCTCGGCGCGCAGTTCGGCGCCGGGTTCGGTCTCCCGCACGGACTGGGCGGTGGCCACGATCATGCGCCGGGTCTGCTCGAGCACGGTCTCGGTGGCGGAGCGCCGGTCGGGGGCCTGGGCGCGGGCGGCGCGCAGGAGTGCCGCGAGCAGCGCCTCGGCCCCGGAGTCGCCCGCCGCCACCGGGTGGATCTCCACGTCGGCGAATCGCGCCGAGTGCCGGGCGAGCAGGGCCCGATTGCGTTCGCTCACACCTGCCCAGTTCCGGTGGACATCGGTCTTGGTGAGCGCGAAGACCACGGGACGGGCCGGTCGCGCGACGACGTCGAGAACGGAGAGCTCCTCCCGTCCGAGTGGTGCCGCGGCATCGAGCACCATCAGGATCACGCGGGCGTCGATCGGGTCCTCCACGAACGCGAGCGCGGTTGCGTCCAGTGCGCGGAGCCCAACGACGAGCGTGGACTTCCCGGCGCGCCGCGGCCCCGCCACGAAGACACCGGGCTGCGGGGCTTCACCGGACTTCAGGCGGGCGACGCCGTCCGGGTTCCATCGCGTCACCACGTCGACGGTTTCGGCGGGCAGATCCGACAGCTGTTGCGTCGTCACGTTCCGGGGCTGCCGCTCAGCTGCTGCCAGATGCGAACGTAGTGACGCCGGACGTCGACGACCGCCCGGCGGCGGCGGGCCGTCGGTTGCCGGGCGAGTTGCGCCCTCCACCAGTCCGCGCACCGGGCGGCGTCCGCGGCGCTGCGC